>JASHVB010000632.1 GCA_030039695.1 Acetobacteraceae bacterium | reverse complement strand
TTCGTGTCCGCCGCGCCAGGTGACAACGTGGTCATGACACCCAATCCGTACTACTGGGGCACCAAGCCGCAATTCGACAAGGTGACACTGAAATTCATCGCCAATCCGGCATCACGCACGGCAGCGCTGCTCTCCAAGCAGGTGGATGTGATCGAAGAGGTGTCTCCCGCGGACATGCCGATGCTGAGCGCACATGCGGGCATCAAGACTTTCTCGACCGTTACCACCCGCATCGTGTACCTGGGGATCGATTCCGCGCGGGATCAGAGTCCGCTGGTGACCGACAAATCCGGCAAGCCGATGGACGTTAACCCGCTGAAGGACCAGCGGGTCCGCCATGCCATGTCGATGATGATCAATCGCAAGGCAATCGTCGATCGTGTGCTGAATGGCGCCGGCGCACCCGCCGGCCAGATGGCGCCAGAGGGGATGGGCGGTTATGCGCCCGATCTGCAGCCGACGCCGTATGATCCGAAAGCTGCAAAGCAGTTGCTGGCTGACGCCGGTTACCCGCAGGGATTCGGGCTGACCATCGATGGCTCGGCCGACCGTTTCCCGAATGATTCGCTGGTAACGCAGGCACTCGGGCAGATGTTCTCTCGTGGCGGCATCCATATCAACGGCGTCGACGTGGTTCCGTACGCTGTCTTCGCACCGCAGGCGACGGCGCGGAAATACAGCGTGTTCATGTTCAGCTTTGGCAGCATTGCCAGCAGTGAGGCTAACGGAATGCTCGGTGTCCTCGCGACCTACAACAAGCAGGCGGGAACCGGTTCGCTGAACAGGGCGCGCTACTCCAATCCGAAATACGATGCCGCGCTGGCAACGGCACTTGCGGAGTTTGACGAACAGAAGCGCAACGAGCTGCTGGCCCAGGCCATGCGGATCGCGATTCACGACGACGCAATTCTCCCGCTCTACTGGCAGAAGCTCTTCTGGGCCTCGCGCGGCAATTATGTTGTTGACCCCGACCGCGGAGAGGCGACCTCCACGCGCTTTGTCTCCCTTGCAAAGTAACAACGAATGGAAGGACTGCGCTCGTGCTAAGCGTCACACCGAACAGGGATGTCCTCGGGGCGACGATCGAGGGGCTCGATCTCTCGCGCCGAATACCCGACGACGTTTTTGCCGACGTGCTCGCAGCCCTTGGCCAGTACGGCGTGCTGCGGTTTCCCGCCCAAGAACTCGATTCGAGGGCCCTTAAGGACTTCTCCGAACGATTCGGGCAGATCCAGGGATCGATCAGCGAGCGTCCCAGAGACGGCATTGAAGTGCCCGAGGTTGGTATTCTCTCTAATGTGCGCAAGAACGGGCAGTTCATCGGCAGTCCCGATGCCGGGCAGGACTGGCACACCGACATGTCCTATCGCAGCGTGATGGGCTTCGTGAATGTGCTCTATGGCATCATCGTGCCAAAGCGCGACGGGCGCGTACTCGGCGGTACCGAATTCAGCAACATGCACCTCGCGTATGAGAAGCTGCCGGACGAGATCAAGGAACGGCTCAAGGACGCGACCGCCACACACGACTTCAACAAGTTCTGGGAACACATGCGCCGTGACAAGGGCAGCACGCGTCCCCCGCTGACCGAAGAGCAGCGGCGCCGGCGTCCGCCGGTGATGCATCCGGTCTTCATGACCCATCCGCTCACTGGGCGGAAAGTTCTGTACTGCAATCCCGGCTATGCCGAACGCATCAACGAACTCGACGAGCGTGAGAGCGAGGCGATGCTCGCGTTCTTGTTCGAGCATCAGTTGAAGGATGAGTTTCGCTATACTCATCACTGGACCGAAAAGGACGTGCTGGTCTGGGACCATCTCGGCACGATCCACCGCGCCATCGCTGATTATCGCCCCGACGAGCCCCGGCTAATGAAACGCTGTCAGGTGATGGCGACAGACGTGTTCAGGCCCGGCTTCGTTCCGCACCGGCTCCAGGCCGCCGAGTAGGGGAGACATCTGATGCCTTGGCGCCGTTATTCCACCGAAGGCCGCGTGGCGCACGGCATGTTTGATGGTGAGCGCACCACCGAGATGCGCGGCGGTCGGTCCAACGCGCCGGAGCCATCCGGGCTACGTGATCTGGATGGCCACCGACGGCCCCTCACCCGATCTGGCGGATGGCGATGCCGTGGAGATTGAGATCAGCGGCATTGGCACCCTGCGTAGACGTTTCGTGCGGAGCAACGTCCGCTGAGCATGCAGCATCAAGTTTTTCAGGAGGTTCATCCATGATGCGGTCTTTGTCTGACCGATTGAATGCCATCAGTGACGCGCAGCCATTCGCATCGAGCTGGTACGTCAAAGATCTCCGCTCCGGCGAGGCGATTGATCGGCAGGGCAGCGAGCCGATGCCGTCGGCGAGCACGCGCAAGGTCTCCATCATGATGGCGGCCCTGCGGGAAGCGCATGCGGGCCATATCGACCTGTCGTCACAGGTGACGATCGAGCCCAGGCTTCAGAAGGATGTCGCCTCCGGCACCTACCGCTACATGACGCCCGGATGCGTGGTCCCGGTTCGCGATGCGATCGTCAACATGATCATCACCAGTGACAACGTCTGCACGCAGATCATGCTGGAGCAGCTCGGTGCGGTGGATCTGAACGAGTACTGCCGCGACCTCGGCATGACCAATACGGTACATCGGCACAAGATCCCACCGATCGGGCTGGCCTATGACCATCCGGTCGACGCGGTCACCGCGACCACGCCGGCCGATCAGGGGCTCCTGCTCGACCTGATCCAGCGCGGCGCGAACGATGAGGTGGTCGCTGCCCGGCTCGGCTGCTCGCCCCGGCTCTGCCAGTTCGCGCTCGACGTGCTGAGCTGGCAGCTCCTGCGCACCATGATCCCGAGCCTGCTGCCCTACGGCACGCGCGTGGCCAGCAAGTCGGGACGCGGTCGGCGCGGCCGGATGGATGTCGGGATCGTCTACCGCAACGAGCAGCCACGCTACATCATCGCCGCCTTCACCGACCGCGTGCCGGAGACGATGTCCGACGGGATGCCGGGCTTTGCCGCCGCATTCGCCACCGTCGGGCGTCTGTCGCGCGCGTGTTGGGACGCGCTTTAGCACCGCATGGCGACCTGGCTGCTGCGCCGGCTGATTCAGGCGGTGTTCGTCCTGCTGGCGATGACGATCATCGTGTTCGTCGGCGTGAATGTTATCGGCAATCCCGTCGATATCCTGATATCGCCGGAGGCGAACCAGGCCGACCGGATCAGGGAGATCGCGTCACTGGGGCTCGATAAGCCGCTGATTGTGCAGTATCTGACGTTTCTGAAGAATGCACTGCACGGCGATCTCGGGCTGAGCTTCGTCTACAACGAGCCGGCGCTCACCGTGATCCTGCAACGGCTGCCCGCGACGATGGAACTCGCGGTATCAGCCGTGCTGCTCTCGATCATTTTCGGCATCCCGCTTGGCCTGCTCACCGGCCTTTATCCACGGGCATTGTTCACCCGGCTGATCATGGCCGGCAGCATTATCGGGTTCAGTCTGCCGACGTTCTGGGTGGGACTGGTGATGATCATGGTCTTCGCCGTCCATCTCGGCTGGTTTCCGAGCACGGGGCGCGGCGCGACGGTGACCGTGCTGGGCATCCCTTGGTCATTCCTGACCTGGAACGGGCTGCGACATCTGGTTCTACCGGCGCTCAACCTGGCGCTGTTCAACATTTCGCTTGTGCTGCGCCTGACCCGCGCGGGCGCGCTGGAGGCACTGCAGACGGAATACGTGAAGTTCGCCCGGGCGAAGGGTCTGTCCCCGGGCCGGGTGATCGGCGTGCACGTGCTGAAGAATATTCTCATACCCATCGTCACCGTCGTCGGTCTGGAATTTGGTTCGACCGTGGCGTTTGCCGTGGTGACCGAAAGCATCTTTGCCTGGCCGGGCACCGGCAAGCTGATCATCGACAGCATCAACCACCTGGATCGTCCGGTGATCGTGGCCTACCTGGTTATCATTGTTCTATTGTTCACCGTCATCAACCTCGTGGTCGACATCGTCTATTCCGTTCTCGATCCGCGGGTCCGGCTGGAGGGACGGGAATGAGCGTGAGCCTGGCGCCACGGCCGGACGAGCCGGCGACGGAACAGCTATGGCGGCAGTTCGCGCGGGACTTTGCGGCCTCCCGCGTGGCCGTGGCAGCCCTCGTCGTGTTCGTCGTGATTGCCCTGGCAGCGATCTTCGCGCCGCTGATCACGCCACAGAATCCGTTCGACCTGTCCCAACTCGACATCATGGATGCGCAGTTGCCGCCCGGATCTGTCAGCGACAGCGGCATGCATTATTGGTTGGGTACCGATGATCAGGGCCGGGACATGCTGTCCGCCATCGTGTTCGGGCTGCGTACCTCGCTTGCCGTCGGCGTCGGCTCCACACTGTTTGCGGCGCTCGTCGGCTCCAGCATTGGCTTGATTGCCGCGTATGCGGGCGGGCGGACTGATGCTGTGGTGATGCGTCTCGTGGATCTGCAACTCTCCTTCCCGTCCATCCTGGTCGCACTGATGATCCTGGCGGTGCTCGGCAAGGGCGTCACGAACGTTGTCCTGGCACTGCTGATCGTGGTGTGGGCGTATTTCGCTCGCACGGCGCGGGCAACCGCCTTGGTGGAACGACGGCGCGAATACGTGGAGGCGGCCGAGTGCCTGGCGTTGCCGCAATGGCGTGTGGTGTTCCGCCATATCCTGCCAAATTGCCTGCCGCCGCTTCTGGTGATCGCGACGATCCAGGTGGCGCGTGCGATAACGCTGGAGGCGACGCTAAGCTTTCTTGGCCTGGGCGTGCCGGTGACGCATCCCTCTCTCGGGCTGCTGATTGCCAACGGCTACCAGTACATGATGTCCGGCAAGGACTGGATGAGCATCTATCCGGGCATTGCTTTGCTGATCACCATCATCGCGATTAACGTGGTCGGAGACCATCTGCGCGACGTCTTGAACCCACGTGCCCAGCAATGAACGAGATTCTCAACGTCCGGGATCTGCGCACGCATTTCTTCACGCGGAGCGGCATTGTGCCGGCGGTCGATGGCGTGTCGTTCACCGTGGGCCGCGGGGAAGTGCTCGGACTGGTGGGGGAATCCGGTTCCGGCAAGACGGTGACCGGGTTTTCGCTCATGCGGCTGGTCGATCCGCCGGGACGCGTGGTGAGCGGCACAATCCGGTTTCGGGAGACCGATCTCGCAAGCCTGTCTGAGGCCAAGATGCGCCGGCTTCGCGGGGACCGGATCGCCATGGTGTTTCAAGACCCGATGATGACGCTTAATCCGGTGCTCCGGATCGACACGCAGATGATCGAGGCGGTGCGCGCACACAAGTCCGTCACGCGTGCCGAGGCCCGGCTACTCGCGCGCGATGCGCTCGGAATGGTGGGCATACCATCGCCCGATGAACGGCTTTCCGCGTATCCACACCAATTCTCGGGCGGCATGCGCCAGCGGGTCGCCATTGCCATCGCGCTCCTGCACCGGCCCGATCTGATGATTGCGGATGAGCCCACCACGGCGCTCGATGTCACCATCCAGGCGCAGATCTTGACGGAGGTGCAGCGGCTGGTGCGCGAGAATGGCACTGCGCTGATCTGGATCACACACGATCTCTCGGTTGTCGCCGGGCTCGCCGATTCGGTGGCGGTGATGTACGCCGGCCGCATCGTTGAGCATGGCCATGTCGACGCCGTCCTGGACCGGCCGATGCACCCCTACACGCGCGGCCTGATCAACAGCATGCCAAGCCGGAATCGGCGTGGAGAGCGACTGCGCCAGATCCCGGGCATGACGCCGAACTTGCTACGGCTTCCCCCGGGCTGCGCATTCCGTGCCCGCTGCGCGCGCGCAGATGCCGCCTGTGAAGCGCAGCAACCGGTGCTGGATCAGGTGGCCCCCAACCATACGGTGCGGTGCTTTCATCCCCATCTCGAGTCCGGATCGATGGGTGAACCAGCGTGATCACGCCGCTGATCGAATTGCGGAATGTCTCACGATCCTTCACGCAGCATCAGGATGTCGCTGCGGTTTTGGCCACGCGGCTTGGGATGGCACGCGCACCCTCGGTCGTCCACGCGGTGGATGGGGTCGATTTGCAGGTGTTTCCCGGCGAGGTGGTGGGACTCGTCGGTGAATCAGGCTGCGGCAAATCGACGCTGGGGCGGATGGTCGTTGGCCTGCTTGCGCCGTCGTCGGGGGCGATTCTCTATCGGGGGACCGAACGCGCGCAGATGAAGCCGGCCGATACCCTGAACGCCCGGCTCAAGGTGCAGATGATCTTTCAGGACCCTCAGGCGAGCCTGAACCCGCGCAAACGCATTGCCGAGATCGTCGGCGAGGCGCCGCGGGTGCATCGGCTGAGTGGCGCGGATCCGGATGACTATGTCGACCAGCAGCTCCGCCGGGCTGGCCTGGATCCCGCGTTGAAGCGCCGCTTTCCACACCAGCTGAGCGGAGGACAGCGCCAGCGCATCGGCATCGCCCGGGCGCTCGCCGTGCAACCCGAGTTTCTCGTATGCGATGAAGCGGTGGCGGCGCTGGACGTTTCGATTCAGGCGCAGATCCTCAACCTATTCATCGACCTGCGCGAGCAACTCGGCCTGACCTATCTTTTCATTAGCCACGATCTTGCGGTGGTCGAGCACCTCTCGGACCGCGTCGCGATCATGTATCTCGGGCGGATCGTGGAGCAGGCGCCGACAGAGGCGCTGTTCCGTCAACCGAACCACCCCTACACGCGGGCGCTGCTTGCCGAGGTGCCGCGGCTGCACTTGCGTCGCCGGACCTACGCGGCGATCAAGGGCGAGCTGCCAAGCCCGCTGGCACGGCCCAGCGGATGTCACTTCCATCCGCGCTGCCCGCATGCAATGCCACGCTGCCGGGAAGAGACCCCGGCTTTACGTCAGATCGCACCCGGGCATCAAAGTGCCTGCCATCTGAATGAAACGAATTGATCTCGTTGGGAGCCATCGCGGCGTCACTGTAACGATCCGGACAGGGCGGCTGAACCCCGCACCGGTGCTGACGCTGTGGACAGTGGTGGTGGCTGGACGTCTGGGCTATCCTACTGAACCCGCTGACGCTGGGGTGCTTCGTGGCCTGGCTCCAACGCTCGCACCAAGGCGCGGAGCCTCTATGTAGCCGCTGAGGCAGAGGAAGACGCTGAGCGGCTGGACGATGCGCGCGCGGCGATGAAGGCCCTGGCTGCGGCGTTACTTTCCGGACGCGTTGAACGGCGTCGGACTCCGGCTCTACGAGCAGTTGGCCTTTTCGTTGCGAATCTGGTTATGCTAGACGCGAGCATATGCCCCGGCACATCCCAGGCGCCTGCATCCCCGAGGAGCTGCGCCAGAGCGAACACTGGATCATCCGCGCCGGGCGTATTACCTGCTGTCCACCCCGGTGCCGCGGCACCGACTGTCCAGCGACATCAGGAACGGCCCCTTCGATGGCTGGGCCCGTCGTGCTTGCCAACGAAGCCACGACCAGACAGATCGCATGTGCGGCGCGAGCCAGACCGCCGCGGCGACGACGCCACTCGCCAAGGCTCGATCGCGGTGCCGTGGTCGGGCCCAAAAGCCGCGCAGTAGACCGGTATCACATCCCGAGGTAGGCGCGCCTGATCGCCACGTCGGCGGCGATATCACGCGCCAGGCCGCGCATCACCACTTGCCCGGTCTGCAGCACGTAGGCGCGGTCGGCGATCTCCAGCGTCTCGTCCAGGCGTTGCTCCACGATCAGCACAGTCACACCCGCCGCACGGATGCGCAGCACGGCAGCCAGGATGTCGTCGACCAGACGCGGCATGATGCCCTGGCTCGGCTCGTCCAACATCAACAGGCGCGGACCAGTCATCAGCGCACGGCCGATCGCCAGCATCTGTTGCTCGCCGCCGGAAAGCGTGTTGGCGCGCTGCGTCAGGCGTTCCTGCAGGCGGGGAAACAGGGAGAACACCAACTCCAATGGCCGGAACCGGTCCGGGCCGCTGCGCGCATAAGCGCCGAGCCGCAGATTGTCCTCTACCGACAGGCGCGGGAACAGGCGACGGCCTTCCGGCACGAGAACGACGCCCATGCGGTTAACACGGTAGGCGGGCAGGCGCGCCAATGAGGTGCCATCGAAGGTAATTCTGCCGCCGATCGGCATCTGTCCGGCAATCGCGCGCAGCAGCGTGCTCTTGCCCGCGCCGTTGGCACCGACAACCGCGACGATCTCACCCGCCGCCACGTCGAGATCGACGCCATGCAGCGCGCGCAGGCCGCGATAGGCCGCCGTCAGAGCGCGCACCTCGAGCAGCGGCCGGCCGAGGGCGATATCACGCGGCGACATAGCGCTCGCCGAGATAGGCGCGGATCACGTCGGGGTTGCGCACGACGTCGCGCGGGCTACCCTGCGCGAGGTTTCGGCCAAGGTGCAGAACCACTGCGCGGTCGATAAGTGGCAGCAGCACCTCCATCACATGCTCTACCATGAGGATGGTGATGCCGCGGTCGCGCACTGCGCGCACCAACTGCATGCCGGCTTGCGCTTCGGTCGGCGTCAGGCCGGTCAGCATTTCGTCCAGCAGAAGCACCCGCGGATCGGTGGCCAGCGCGCGTGCCACTTCCAGCCGACGCTTCTCGGGAGGGGTGAGCAAATGTGCCGGCACGTCGGCACGCGGGCCGAGGCCGCAGAAGTCGATCACCTCCATGGCGCGCGCCATGGCAGGGCCGGTGCGCGCGATGCGGGCAAACGCCCCGACCATCACGTTCTCCAGCACGGTCATGGAATCGAAGCTGCGCACGACCTGGAAGGTGCGACCGATGCCGGCTCGGGTGCAGGCAACCGCCCCAAGGCCCGAGATGCGCCGGCCCTCCAGCAGAATTTCCCCCGCATCAGGTGTGTCGGCGCCGGCGATGCATGCGAACAAAGTGCTCTTGCCGGCGCCGTTTGGGCCGATCAGGCCGAGGATTTCGCCGCGCGCGACGTCGAACGTCACATCGACATTGGCAGCGATACGACCGAACGACTTGCTCACCTGACGCACCGCGACAATCGGATCAGGCATCGCCGACCGCCCCGCCGCGCACCTCGCTGTGCACGCCGAACAAGCTGACCAGCCCCTGCGGTCGCGCCAGCGCCAGGATGACGATCAACGCGCCATACAACATCAGATCGATCCCGTTTCCTGCATTGCCGAGCCACGCCGCCGAGAGTTGCTGCGCCGGGATCAGCACGGCGGCGCCGAGCAGCGACCCCCATAACGTGCCGACACCGCCGACCACCGCCGGCAGTGCGATCAACACCGACAGCGGCAGGCCGAGTGCGCTGTCCGGATCAATGAAGCCGATGTACTGTGCATAGAGCGCGCCGCCGGCGCCGACGATCGCGCCGCTGATCGCCGCCGCTGCCATCTTGCTGGGGAAAACCCGTAC
>JASHVB010000631.1 GCA_030039695.1 Acetobacteraceae bacterium | reverse complement strand
CGTGCTCGACGCCGGTGCTGTCTCGGTAGGTTCCAGCGATCTCGCCACGATCGTTGATGGCCCTGGCTTCGGTAAAGGTGGTACCCGGGACATTCAACGTAGTGAAGGTTCCGTCGTCATAGATGAAGCCGTGAGTGCCGCTGCTGTCGGTGTAGTATCCGGCAACCTCGCCACGGTCGTTGACGGCGGAGGCTTCGGTCTCGATGGCACCCGGACCATTCAGCGCGGTGAATGTCCCGTGGTCATAGACGAAACCGTGCTCGCCGGTGCTGTCGGAGTAGTCTCCGGCGACCTCGCCACGATCGTTGATGGCGGCGGCGGCGATGTAGGTGGCGCCCGGGACATTCAGTGTGGTGTACGTACCGTTTTCATAGACGTAGCCGTGAATGACGTCGCTGCTGTCGAAATAGGTTCCGGCGACCTCGCCACGATTGTTGATGGCCGTGGCGGTGGTATCGATGGCACCCGGGACAGTCAGCGTGGTGTAAGCACCGTTGTCATAGATGAAGCCGAGCTCGTGTGGGCCACTGCTCTCGGTGTAGTCTCCGGCGACCTCACCGCGATTGTTGATGGCCTGGGCCATGGTCTCGACGGCACCCGGGGCAGTCAGCGTGGTGAAGGTTCCGTCGTCATAGAGGAAGCTGTTAATGACGACGGTGGCAATGGCGCCGCCGCTGATGCTCTCGTAGATTCCAGTGACCTCGCCCCGGTCGTTGATTCCGCTGACGAAGGTCTCGATGGCGCCCGGGGCATTCAGGGTGGTCAAGGTGTACGACGGGGTTGGTTTCGGCACAGTGGGAGTTGCCAGAAAGCCGCTTCCGGTGGCGCCGCTGGGGGATTCGGAGCCGACGACCTCGCCATCGTCGTTGATGGCGTCAACGAAGGTACCACCTGGCGCACTCAGCGTGGTGTACGTACCGTTGTCATAGACGAAGCCAAACTCCTGGCCGCTGCTGTCGTCGTAGATTCCCGCGACCTCGCCACGGTCATTGATGGCCGTGGCTTCGGTAAAGGTGGCACCCGGGACGGTCAGCGTGGTGAACGCACCGTTGTCATCGACAAAACCGTGAACGGTGCCGTCGCTGCCGACGTAGGCTCCGGCGACCTCGCCACGGTCGTTGATGGCATTGGCGGTGGTCGAGCTAGCGCCCGGGACATTCACCGTGGTCAACGTACCGTTGTCATAGACGAAGCTGTGCAGCCCGAAGCTGGTGTCTTCGTAGGATCCGAGGACCTCGCCCTGGTTGTTGACGCGAGAGGCCTCGGTACTCAGAGCACCCGGGACAGTCAGCGTGGTGAACGTACCGTTGTCATAGACGAAGCCGAACGTCTCCCCGCTGCTGTTGAGGTATTGCCCGACGACCTCGCCACGGTTGTTGATGGCGTCGGCGACGGTAGAGGTGGCACCCGGGGCCGTCAGCGTGGTGAACGTACCGTTGTCATAAATGAAGCCGAGAGAGACGCCGCTGCCGGAGACGTAGCCTCCGACGACCTCGCCACCGTCGTTGATGGCCTCAGGATCGGTGCCGATGGCACCCGGGACATTCAGCGTGGTGACGGTGCCGTCGTCATAAATGAAGCCGTACTCCGCCCCAGTGCTGTCTCGGTACGTTCCGGCGACCTCGCCACGGTCGTTGATGGCTTGGGGGTCGGTGCCAGTGGCACCCGGCACGGCAATGGTGCTCAAGGTGAACGACGGCGTCGGCTTCGGCATGGTGGCGCTCCCTCGCTCGCTTTATGAGTTCGTCCGCGCTGAGCAAGACCTTTGCATGTCGGGGGTGTGCCGGTCATGTGAACTCAGTGGGAATTTTTATGTGAGCTGACGGTCAGATGGCCGCCAAGCGGTTCTCGCTCCTGCCACACTGTTTTGCCACTCTGTGTCGATCGCCGTTTTGCGTTTCGGTAAGAAACCAGCATAGCGAAGCAAGACGCCACGCCTTTGTCACGGAACGCCCCTTTGCGGTTTCAGTACGTCGCCTATGGTCCCTTTGTGGGCCTCAAACCTGATGCTGGTCGGCATCCTCTCGCTGGCGATTAATGCGATGGGCCAGGGAGGCCGGTCCGGTCACGGAATGACAGTCAGTGCGATCTCGCCCAAAGCCAGGGGAGCCCAGAGGCGCGCCTCTCGTCGCCTGGTATCACATCGCGACTGCCGGTTGTCGTGTTGCCGCAGACCAGGGGAAAAGTGCTTACCCGGTCGGCGGCGGCAGGCTCTGCCGCCCCACCTGATCGAGGCGGCCCTCAAGGCGCGTGAGCCTCGTCACCGCGTCCGGAACCACGGCACCGGCCACCATCGTACCGGCGGTCGTCGCGGCGCTGCGCGCCTCGGTGACGAGCCCGGCCTGCTCGCTTTCCAGCCGCGTCATCCGCGCCTCGAGGTCAGGCAGCCGCTGCGCGACAGCCCGAGCGAGTCCTGTGTGGTCTTCTGTAACGCGAACAGGTCCTCGACCTTGCGCGCGAACCGCCACAGAGCGCTAAGCGAAGGAAGCGCCACCTATGCGGCTATTGTGGCGCGGGCGTTGCGCAACCTTTCTGGCAACTCGTTCATTCGCGTCTGCGCCTCGGGGATCTCAGCATCGAGGCGGTCCAGGATGAGGCCGATCTCCGCCTGCATCTCCGCCCGCTGCGGTAACCGCTGCGGCTTACGCTGTTCCGACCGCTGCGGTTTGCGCACCTTGTTCGCCATGGCCTCAGCTCTTCTTTGCCTGCCCCCAGGATAACACAACGCGACCTTGGCCGCCGCTG
>JASHVB010000630.1 GCA_030039695.1 Acetobacteraceae bacterium | reverse complement strand
CGCTGGACGATGTGTTCCTTCGCACAGGTCTGTTCGAAGTGGTTGCTTATACCGCTCCAGACAATTTCAGGTCGCAGGCGGTAATGACTCGGTTAGAATTGACGCGGGAGCCATCGCGCGACTTTACAGTAGTCCATGACGGTGGGAAACGATGGGAAGGGCTGGTGTGGGTAGCATATCCTGTGATCCGTAAATCTTAAGTTTTGTCCGGATCGAAAGGCTGGCTGTACAGATCTAACACCTCTCCCATAGCGCTATTGACTTGGGTCGATAGGAGATGCTCGGAACTATCCGCTTTCGCTTTTACGAGAGAGAGATGGACCGCTGGTAACTGCTCGGCATCTGAGTGCACGGAGCAAGATAGATGAACCGATGGCCGCTGCCTGAATCACAATCCGCTCTTGTTGTGCTGGTACCGGAGGCTGGGAAACTTGTGGCCCCGTTTCGCGCGATACACGATCCAGCCGCCGCGGCAGGGGTGCCGGCACATGTTACTGTCCTGTTTCCATTCGTATCGCCTGCCCAAACCGACGGTACAACTTTGAACCGCCTTCGCACATGTTTTCGCGCTCACAAGCCATTTGACTTCAGTCTTATCGGATTCAGGCAGTTTCCCGGAGTTGTCTATTTAGCGCCTGAGCCGGACGATCCTTTTCGGGCT
The DNA here is from genome assembly GCA_030039695.1 of Acetobacteraceae bacterium. Next base: position 7,479 of record JASHVB010000630.1, on the reverse strand, counting down.
CTGACAGTGGCCGACGAGCAGGTCCTTTGGAGCATTACTCAGGAACTCGCCGCCGCGGCCGAGTGTTTTCTGCCCATATCTGTGAGAGCGGCCGAGATTGCGCTGATGGACAATAGGCGCGGCACTTGGGCGGTCATTACGATGTTTGTGTTGGGCGGGTCATGAGCGTGCGCTTGGCCGGGAGCACGACCGTCGACCCTGACTGCACTGGGTCTTCGGTTTGTGAATGACCTTGGGTGCGAATCCTGGCTGACGAAAAAGCTGTCATGGCACGCCGCTTCCATGCCACACTATGTTGAATGTTCCCCGACGCGCTCCGCACTGCCCGGCTCATACTCCGCCCGATCGCTTCGTCTGACGCACACGGAGATCGCACAAACCGACGCCTACATTGCGCGCGCGATGGCTGCGCACGACGCACGCACCTTTGCGCTGACGGAGCGCGATGGCGTGCGACCTCAGCGCCAGCCGAGCGCCGGTGCGACGTGGGTCAGGATCGCTTCCATGACATGCGTGTTGTAGTCCACGCCGAGCTGGTTGGGGACAGTCAGCAGCAGCGTGTCGGCTTCGGCGATGGCCTCATCCTGGTTGAGTTGGTCGACAAGCTTGTCCGGCTCGGCCGCATAGCTCCTTCCGAAAATCGAACGCTTTGTTTCGTCGATGAAGCCAAAATAGTCCTCTTCGTCACCGCTATGTCCAAAATAGGCGCGGTCCCTCTCGTCTACCAACGCAAAGATGTTGCGGCTGACAGAGACCCTCGGCTCGCGCGCGTGGCCGGCTTCCTTCCAGGCATCGCGAAACGCCCGGATCTGAGCCACCTGCTGAACGTGGAAAGGCTCGCCGGTCTCGTCGTTCTTAAGCGTCGAGGCTTGCAGGTTCATGCCGAGTTTCGCCGCCCAGACCGCGGTCGCGTTGGAGCCGGATCCCCACCAGATCCGATCGCGCAGCCCCTCTGAGTAGGGCTCGAGGCGTAGCAGGCCAGGCGGGTTCTGGAACATCGGCTGCGGGTTCGGCTCTGCAAAGCCCTTGCCCTGCAGCAGGTCATAGAACACCTCGGCGTGCCGGCGCCCCATATCAGCATCGGTCTCGCCTTCGACCGGACGGTAGCCGAAGTAACGCCAACCGGCGATCACCTGCTCAGGCGAGCCACGGCTGATGCCGAGTTGTAGCCGCCCGCCGGCGATGAGGTCCGCCGCGCCGGCGTTCTCCGCCATGTAAAGCGGGTTCTCGTAACGCATGTCGATCACGGCCGTGCCAATTTCTATGCGGCTGGTCTTCGCGCCGACTGCCGCCAGCAGCGGGAACGGCGAGGCCAGCTGGCGGGCGAAGTGATGGACGCGGAAGAACGCGCCGTCCGCACCCAGTTGTTCGGCCGCGACAGCGAGGTCGATGGACTGCAGCAGCACGTCCGCCGCCGTACGCGCCTGTGACTGGAACGAGCGCGCCCAATGCCCGAACGAGAGGAAACCGATCTTCTTCATTGAGAGGCGTCAGGCCGCGCTCTGGCCCGAGAGCTGCCTGAGGAACTCGGTGTGAGACAGCGGGCGCGAGAACATCGGATAGTTCTTTTCGACAGCGAGCCGCTGCTCCTCCTCGCTCAACGCTGCGGTGCAATCAGTCAGCGTCACGACATTGTAGCCTTTTTCGTACGCGGTGCGCATCGTCGACTCGACGCAGCAATTGGTGAGGAAGCCGCCCAGCGCGACATCGGTGATGCCGCGACTGCGCAGGATGAAGTCAAGATTGGTGCTGGCAAATCCGCAGAGCCCGCGCTTGCCCTCGATAACGATGTCCTGCGGCTTCGGCGCTAACAAGTCGACGATCTCGGCGCCCCACGTGCCCCTGCGGAAGGACTTGGAATCGACGACGCCCTTGAGAATGCCGTACGGTTCCGGTCTGAGTTCATGGTAGTCGTCGGTGAAAGTGATCGGCGCGAAGATGATGGTGGCGCCAAGTGATCTGGCCTTCTCGACGGTTTCGATTGTGTTGGGCAGCATGTTCGTGCTGGCCATGACCGGCTTGACGGCCTGATGCAGCGTGCCGCCCTCGCTGGTGAAGTCGTTCTGATATTCGATCAGAACGACGGCCGTTGTCTTCGGGTCCATCGTCGTCTCTCCCAAGGGGGCTGTCGCTGAACGTCCGCGCCCGCGGCTCCACTGTGGCCGAACGGTATCGCAGTGCCAAACCGGCCGGCAAGCGCTGCCTCTTGTCGGTCTCTGCCGCGCCGTCGTGCCCAAATGGGGATGACGCCGCCGGCCTCTCGGGATAGAGAACATCACGACAGGACGTAGCGCCGCGGCTAACGCGGCCCCAATCAGGAGACGCCGATGCCACTGAGGACATTGCGCGACGTTGCCGGTCTCCCGAGCCAGCCGACCGCACTGCGCGAGGCGGCGCTGGTGCTGATCGACTGCCAGAACACGTATCGCGAGGGCACGATGCAGCTCGCGGGCGTCGAGGCGGCAGTAATCGAAGCTGCGCGTTTGCTGGAACGGGCGCGCGGCGCGGGTATCCCGATCTTCCATATCCAGCACGACGCAGGCCCAGGGTCCCCTTACGACATCACCGCGCGGATCGGGCAGATCAGCGGCGAGGTCGCGCCGAAAGCCGGCGAGCCTGTCATCACAAAGCATTTTCCGAACTCGTTCATCAAGACCGATCTTGAGCAGCAATTGCGTGCGGCCGGCGTGACCAATGTGATCTTCGCTGGATTCATGACGCATATGTGCGTGAACTCGACGGCGCGCGGCGCCTTCAATCTCGGTTTCCAGTCAACCGTTGTGGCCGCCGCGACGGCGACGCGCGACCTTCCGGGCAGCGACGGCGACATTATCTCGGCCGCCACGTTGCAGGCGGCGAGCCTTGCGGCTTTGCGTGACTTGTTCGCCGTTGTCGTTCGAACGAGCGATCAGCTCGCCTGACGCAGGGCGTAATGTCGTTTCGTCGCAGGTGGAATTCACCCACGCTGCCGTCGCTGACTATGTCCGCAGCGGCATGGCTACTGTAGTCGCGGTAGAGGTGGCGCGGCGCGAAACTGTCGAGGTCGTAGACCTTGGCGGCGTCGGCGGTTTCCCAGCGCCCGGAGCCAGCGGCTGAAATGGCCCGGATCATCAGGAAACGCGCTCATGCTCGAAGCGCGCAAGCGGGTGACTGGGATGGTTCGTTGCGGCCAATGCGGGTGCCACCCTGCACACGATCTGGTTGATCGGGCTGCAACGGCGTAACCTAGGCCCCATCCATATAGTGCTCGCGCTCGCGCTCGTGCTGCATCCCCAGCCCCTCCATCCTGCTTCCGACAGATTGCCAGCCCGCTATGAGATCATGGATATAGCAGTCTGAAAAGCGCTGCCGATCGCGCCGCGTTGATCACGCCGCTACGAAATCGGAGGGGACCAGGATACGCTCATAGAATCCACCCCAGCTCCGCGTCCGATCCAGCAGATGCACTTCCAGAATCCAGAACTTCGTCTGTCCCAAGGCGTCGGGTGCCCGCATGGGTTCAGGATTGGCCGAGCTGACACGATAGAGGTCCTTGTCTCCGGGAATGTGCGCGTGCGGAAACTCGCCCACAATATGGCCCGCGATCGCACCGCCAAACACCCAGCCCCTCTCCTCCGCGCTTCGCTGAGCATAGGCGTACAGCTCTGCTCCCGTGACGTGGGGATGGGTATCGAAATACGCCTTAAGCGCATCGAACACTTTCGGCAGATCCTGGCAGAGCTGATGCTTTTCCGGATCGTCACCCATCACATAGGTGCGGCCGATATCTGCCTCCCATTCACCGAACACTGGCCCGAGATCGAGAAACACCGTATCGTTTGCTTCAATAACACGCACGGCCGGGTTTTCCGCGAAGATGCGCACGGTATTCGGTCCGGCACGAACGATCCGCTTGTGCCAATGCTGTTTTACGCCGAATGATTGCTTGGCGAGCGCAAAGATGTCCTCGTCCACCTCGGTCTCCGTCCGGCCCGGACGAACCAGCTGGTTGTCCTCGATCGCTGCGAGCAGCTCATCGGCTCGACTCTCTGCGGCTAGCAACGCGGTCAATCTAACGTCCGTGCTCATGCGGTCCTCACCCCAATCAGTTTGTCAGGGTCGCGGTTACCACAAGAATGGGATCGGCGCGATATAGTGGCGGGAACAACCTCCGCTGTTTGCACAGTATGATGCGGTATAAGACTCTGTCTTTTTCCGTCCCAACTGGAGCCAGCTTCGGCGAAGACCCGAGCGTACAGGGCTTTCATCATGGCCTACCTCTTTGACAAATCGTGGCCAGCTTCTGCTTCGATTCGCAGCTTCTGCAAGTGTGCAGGTTCTGCTTCCAACGCATCGACCTCCACAAAGCCGCGCGCAAAATAAAATGGCCCATTCCAGCGCAAGTCACGGTAACCCGCCCTGCTTGACTCGATCTGTCGCGAGGGGATAGGCCCCACCCGGGGGTCTTTGCACCCCTGCTCTTCAAGCGATGCCTATCACCTCTGGAGGATGCGCGATGATCTACGAAGTCCGTACCTATACTTTGCGCGCCGGCTCCGTCGCTGAATTCGAAGAACGCTATGAGAGACGCCTGCCAGCGCGCCTGAAACATTCCAAGCTCGGCGGCTTCTGGCATACTGAGTTCGGGCCGCTAAACCAGGTCGTGCATGTCTATCCCTATGACGATCTGAACCAGCGCGCAGCAGTGCGCGAGGCGCTGGCGAAAGACCCTGAACGGAACGCGCTGCCCGGCGGTCAGGATCTGATCTTGGCGCAGGAATCAGAGATCATGATCCCGACGCCTTTCATGCATCCGTTGGGCAGCCGCGATTACGGCACCGGCAACGTCTACGAAATGCGTACCTACACCTATGCGCCGGGCGATCTGCCGAAGGTGCTGGAGGCCTGGGCCAAAGCAGTGCCCGCTCGTGAAGAGCTGTCGCCCTTGGCCGCTTGCTGGACCAGCGAGCTCGGCGGGCTCAACAGATTCGTCCATACCTGGGTCTACAAGGACCTCGCCGAGCGCGACCGGGTGCGCGCCGCTTCCCGTGCGCCTGGCCGCAACTGGCCGCCGCAGAGTGGGGTTCGGCCGATCCGGCAAGAAAACAAGCTGCTGATCCCCGCCTCCTTCTCGCCGGTGCGTTAGCCGGCCGCGATAATGCTGCGGGTCGAGGCAACTCGGCCCGCGGAGCGCGGCGAGGCGCAAATCATGAACTACCTCTGCAACCATTACCGACTGCCTGGGTGCGTTGCAGCTCTGACGCCTCGATTACCAGCTGATCGCCGCACAGGTATCGACCTGCATCGAATGGCGAGAATTTCCTGGTAGACCTCCGCTGCTATGTTTACTTCACGAACTCCACGGTCGATCCGTCTCACAATCGGACCAAAAATTGTGGGACGGATAGAAACCTAGCCTACGCGGGATTTGGGACGCCTTTGACCTCGACAAGATGACGGACGACGCTGGTTTGGTGCCGTGCGATACCCGCATCCCATCATCGAGAATCGAACAACGGCTCTCGTCGCCGGCCCATCAGGTCGATGTGGTCAGCGGTCTGTGAGTAGCGATGGCGCTGTTCGATGACGGGGCCCGCGAGGCGGACACCGCCGTCGTCTACCGGCCACCATGGGAAGGTAGTTTTACGGCGTAGGCGGTGAACGGCGGGGGAGTTTTGGTCTTGTAGTTCGGATCGAACAGGTATTTAAGCGGGGTATCCATCACATACGCGACATTGCCGACCGGGGTCACAGCGACAGGACCCAGGAACCCGGTCTTCACCACATCGATCTTGGCATTGTCGCCGGAGACAGTGATGAGGTCGAGCCGTCCGACGCCCTCCCCCTCGACCATGAGCAGTTTATCGCCTTCATAGGGCCGCAGTCCGTCGGAATGATACAGCGGCAGCGACGTGTTCAGCTTCGTCACTCTTCCGGCGCTGCCATCGGGCCTCATCTCCACACGATAAAGGCCGTTGCCTTGGAAGATGTTCGCATAAACATTGCCGTCGTTGAGCACGGCGATTCCGTCGAGTTGTGGACCCTTCACTTTCCACCGATCGTCCGTGGCCCAGACCTCGAGTTCCTTCGCGCCTGGTTTCAGCCGCAGGATCTGCGCGTTGAACGAGTCGGTGACATAAGCCGTCCCGTCGGCCCCAAGCGCTATGTCGTTACACAGTGAGGTTTGGCCTAACAAATGTGGATCGGGTAATGGGAAACTCCCCTTGGGTGCTCCCGTTTTCAGGGCGAAGGTTTTCAGCGCTCCCGGCGGCTGACCCGTGGAAATCTTGATCCCCGCCCCGCTCATATCGGGCGAGCAAGCGTAGAGCGTGTCGGTCTTTTCGTCCGCGAGCACACCCAGCACCGACAACAAGCCATTGGTGCCGGGCTTGATCCACTCGGCCGCCTCCCTCGCTCCCCCCGCGGCGCGGAAGATCCGGCCGCCAGCCATTGAGCTCATGAACAGCGTCCCATCGGCGGTTGACGTGATGCTCTCCGGAAAATCGCTGCTGCCCGGCACGATCACGTTCTGTTGTGCTCGCGCAAGGCGGCCACTGGCCATCGCCAACCCAGCGAGAACAGCGCCAACGAGGAACTTGCGGCTGAGATTCATCTTAGCCTCCTCCCTCTGGCCCCTCTAAGGCCCGCTATATACTGATAACTATAGCGCAAGACCCAGCAATGTGTCGAGGTTGCCTGCTCGTGCGTCTAGATTCGTCTCTGGCGGTTCGTCGACAGAGGCAATGTGTGAGCGGGTCGACAGGTTTGAGGTGGTGACTTGAACGTGTTAGGCGTATCGCGAGCCCTCGCGCTCGAGCAAAGCACCGCCCTCGAACACACGCTGGTCATACGGCAGACGGCTGACGCCGGCGAGGTGGATGGTGGTGAGGACGGCTTGGTCGATTTGTTTGGCGTTCCAGTCGCCGACTTGTGTGCCGATGTGAAGAAGGACTTCGAACAAGGGGATGATACTTGGATCGTGGATTTTGATGTCAGAGTGATTATAGTAAGGCCGACATGCGCTCTGCGATTTGTCAGCTCGAACCCCACGGCCTACGTGTGGCCCACTCTTGAGCCGGATGTCCGGTCCAGCGCATTTTGGCCGGATTTGGATCCGATGGCCGGCATAAGCCGGGCCTGGGTGGCGTTATCGCGCTGGTTCGTGGTCACTGGGCTTGGCGTGCAGGGTTAAACAAATCGTCTGTTGACCCCTTTCCTTCTATTTGCGTTCGGTTACCAGCGTCACTCACGCTGCAAAGTGACGACGTCGGGTTAAGGGACAACGTGCTCAGCCGCTATCGACTGAAACGCGCCAAACGCCGCGACCGTGAACATTGTCGACGTGTCCGATGGCGGACGTCGAGAGGATGGTGCGAGCGATTGATCCGCGAGATGGGGTTCCCGGCTTCGCGTGAACCTTCGCCGCGAGATTGCAGGGGGTACTTCGTCAATCGCTTCAGTCGCTGGCGCAGGCCGTAGCCGATGGGGCAATCTTTATTG
>JASHVB010000064.1 GCA_030039695.1 Acetobacteraceae bacterium | reverse complement strand
TCTTCGGGATCTGGGCCTTCCTTGCCCTGATTCCGTGGCTCTTTATGGGCATGATGTTCTGGCTGGTTCGTGGCCGTGGGCCGCGCATGTCGCTACCAGATCAGCGAAATCCAGCCGGCGACGCGTGATGACCGCATTCGGGGCGATGCCGGCGCGGAGTAGCCGCACAAGGCTCACCCTCGCCACGCTGCTTCTCAGCGCCGCGACAGTGTCGCCAGCGGCGGCAGCGAGGCCGGTCCATATGATCGGGCGGGCACTCCACTCCTGCGGTACGTGGACTGCTGAACGTCGTGCCCCCGATCCTGCGGTGGCAATGCAGTACGAACAGTGGATCCTCGGATTTATGGCGGGAGCCGGAGAATTCAGCCTGAATCTCGACCCACTCAATGGCGTGGATACGCAGGGCGTCTGGGCGCGGATCGACAATTACTGCGCCGCCCACCCACTCGATTTGGTTGCGACGGCCGGATCCGCTTTCGTCGCGGCGCATCCTCACTAGGCCTCGGACTTTACTTCCGGGAAGCCCGCTTTTTGTGAGCGCGACGGAAGGCCAGAAAACCCAACAAAATCAACGTGGTGCTGCTGGACAGGATTGAACTGTCGACCTCCCCCTTACCAAGGGGGTGCTCTACCACTGAGCTACAGCAGCGCCGGAGGTGGGCGAGGGGGCGGCATATAGCGCCCGCGTTCATCCGGGCGCAAGGCGCAGGGGTTGACCAGCATCTCGTTGCCGCGATGCTGGTGCCATGACCGAGCGATCGTCCGGCGATACGCCTGCCCCCCGAGTCAAGCCGCCAGCGAAGGCCGAGCGTATCGCACGCGAGGCAGCGGCATTGCGGGAAAACTTGCGAAAGCGAAAGGAGCAGGCGCGGGCACGGGGCACGACGGAGGGACAGAAAGCACCGCAAGGCTGATGCCAATCGCTGGTGCAGGCTTGGCACATGTTTGCGGTGCATTGGCTGGCTGCGCTAGACGATCAGGTTTGAACCGCCGCCGGAGTCGCCTGCATGGCCGTGATGTCCGACCGTTGGATCCGCCGTATGGCTCAGGACCACGGCATGATCACGCCGTTCGTTGAGGCGCAGAAGCGCGAGGGCGTCATCAGCTATGGCCTGTCCAGCTACGGCTACGACGCGCGCATCGCCGACGAGTTCAAGATCTTCACCAACATCGATTCGGCCGTACTTGACCCGAAGGATTTCGCCGCTTCCAGCTTCGTCGATCGCAAGACGGACACGTGCATCATCCCGCCGAACAGTTTCGCGCTGGGGCACACAGTCGAGTATTTCCGAATACCAAGGGACATACTGGTGATCTGCCTCGGCAAGTCGACCTATGCGCGCTGCGGCATCATCGTGAACGTGACACCACTGGAACCGGAATGGGAAGGCCAGGTGACGATCGAAATCTCCAACACGACGCCGTTGCCTGCCAAAATCCACGCGCACGAAGGCATCTGCCAGTTCCTGTTCCTGCAAGGGAACGAGACCTGTGAGACGAGCTACGCCGACAAAGCCGGCAAATACATGCGCCAGCGCGGCGTGGCGCTGCCGAGGCTGTGATGACCGCACCGAACGTGGCCGGCCGTGTTCCGGCCATTCGTGTTTTTGGCGTAAGCGACGCCTTGCGACGTTGGACGCGAGTCGCCCCGACAGGCGTGGATGGCCGGAACGAGGCCAGCCACGAAGGATCACGAACTCACGTTGCAATCCGGAGACTCTGATGGCGCTCGATCGCATCCGTATACGCGGCGGCAGGCCGCTCTCCGGCGAAATCCAGATCAGCGGCTCGAAGAACGCCACGCTGCCGCTGATGGCGGCCGGCCTGCTGACCGACCGCCGCGTGGTGCTGACAAATGTACCAAAGCTGGACGACATCACGACCATGTCGATGCTGCTGGCACAGCACGGCATCGCGGTGGCGCGGGTCGGCAACGATGGCCGCACGCTGTCGCTCGGAGGTTCGATCAGCAACACCGAGGCGCCGTACGACATCGTGCGCAAAATGCGCGCGTCGTTCCTGGTGCTCGGCCCGCTGGTCGCGCGTGTCGGCGAGGCGCGCGTCTCGCTGCCTGGTGGCTGCAGCATCGGTGCGCGGCCGATCGACCTGCACTTGAAGGGCCTGGAGCAAATGGGCGCACGCGTTGTGCTCGACGGAGGCTATATCGACGCGCGGGTGCACGGGCGGTTGCATGGCGCCACCATTGTGTTTCCGTTCGTCTCCGTCGGCGCCACCGAGAATTTGCTGATGGCGGCGACGCTGGCCGAAGGCCGAACCACGCTGGTCAATGCGGCGCGCGAGCCGGAGATCGGCGACCTTGCCGAATGCCTGGTGAAGATGGGCGCGCGCATCGAGGGCGTTGGCAGCGACAAGCTGACGATCGACGGGGTGGAGCACCTGGGGGGTGCGGAACATGCGGTGATTCCTGACCGCATCGAGACAGGAACGTACGCGTGCGCCGCGGCGATCTGTGGCGGTCAGGTCTTGCTGCGCGGCGCGCGGATCGAGCATCTGGGGGCGACGGTGCGCGCCCTGCACGAGGCGGGGGTGGAGATCGCTGAAGCTGCGGGAGGCCTCTCCGTGCGCCGGCTCAACGGCCTCAACGGCGCCGACGCGATGACCGAACCGTATCCGGGGTTCCCGACTGACATGCAGGCGCAGTTCATGGCGCTGATGGCGGTGGCAGAGGGCGCAGCGATGGTTACCGAAACAATCTTCGAGAACCGTTTCATGCACGTGCCAGAACTGAACCGCATGGGCGCGCGCATCAATGTCCACGGGGCGAGTGCGATCGTGCGCGGTGTGCCCTCGCTGTCCGGCGCACCAGTCATGGCGACGGATCTTCGCGCGTCGGTGTCGCTGATCGTCGCGGGTCTGGCGGCAAAGGGCGAGACGATCGTCAATCGCGTCTACCACCTCGATCGCGGGTACGAGGCGGTGGAGCGGAAGCTGGCGGGCGTCGGGGCGGCGGTTGAGCGGATCGAAGGGTAGGACACCATGACTGAACATGTCGCGCTAACCAGCACGGACGGCGTACTGGAAATCCGCCTGAACCGCCCAGAGAAGAAGAACGCCCTCACACGCGCAATGTACGATACGGTCAGTGCCGCGCTGGAGCAGGCGGATGCCGACTCGTCGGTCCGCGTCGCTCTACTGACCGGCACCGGCGATACGTTCACATCAGGCAACGACATCAAGGATTTCCAGGCTCGCGGCGCGTCCAATGCGCCACGCGGCGGCAGCCGTTTCCTGCCCGTGATCTCGTCGATGCAGAAGCCGCTGATCGCCGCGGTGAATGGCGCGGCTGTTGGCGTCGGCACGACTCTGTTGCTGCATTGCGACCTGATCGTTGCCGCGCGCTCGGCGCGCTTCGTGATGCCATTCACGAGTCTCGCACTGATACCCGAAGCGGCCAGCACGCTGCTTGTGCCGCGCTTGCTCGGGCATCAGCGGGCGAGCGCTATGTTGCTGCTGGGCGAGCCGCTCGACGCAGTCACGGCTCTGGAGTGGGGCCTGGTCAACCGGGTAGTCGATGATGGCGTGTTGATGGAGACGGCGCGTGAGACCGCGCGCCGTCTCGCCGCTCTGCCGCCGGAGGCGGTGCGGCTCACCAAGCGGCTGATGAAGCATGGCGAGCCAACGGTGGCCGGCCGGATCAGGGAGGAGATGGGGATATTCAGTGAGCGGCTCGCTTCGGCGGAGGCGCAGGAAGCGTTTGCCGCGTTCATGGCAAAGCGGAAGCCGGACTTTTCGCGGGTGCTGCAAAGAGAAAATTAACCACGAAGACACCAAGACATGACGACAACCTCAACCGGGGCGTCGTCATGGAGCTGAGCGAGCGCGTGGCGTGGTGATCCAGATCCATCGCACGGGCTGGACCGCTGCAGACGGGCTTTGAGGACTGTCTTTGCAAGGAGTTGCAGACGCCAGCGTGTGCCGTTGTGATTAATTTGGTTTCGGGACACCCTTGGTTGTCGAGTACTCGAAATGCAGCGCCTCCCCCGGGCGCGCGACTGCAAAGATCGCATGTGCAGCCACCGCAGCCTCGGCAAAACCCTGCAAGATCAGCTTCAGCTTACCCGGATAGGTCACCACATCTCCCACAGCAAACACCCCCGGCACGCTCGTTGCACACGTCCCAGGATTGATCTTTACGTGGTGCAAGTCTCGCTCCAGCCCCCAAGCCGCAATCGGCCCGAGATCCATCGACAACCCGAAGAACGGCAGCAGGACGTCCGCCGGTACCACCCGAACCTCGCCTTGCAACGTCGCCACTTCGACGTCGCTCAACTTGCCACGACAACCGCGGAGTCCCTGCAACTGATACGGCACCACCATCTCGATTTCACCGCGGGCTGCCGCCGCATCGAGTTGTGCCGCGCTTTCGGGCGCCGCGCGGAACCTCGCGCGGCGGTGCACCACCGACACCAGCGCGATGTCCTTCAGCGCCAGCGCCCAGTCCACCGCTGAATCGCCGCCGCCGGCGATGACGACGCGCTTGCCGCGAAAATCTTCGCGCCGGCGCACGTAATATTGCACCGACCCAGTCGCTTCGTATGCGTCCAGCCCGTCGATCGGTGGACGATGCGGGCCAAATGCACCAGCGCCAGCTGCGATCAGCACCGCCTTCACGTGCAGCTGGTCTCCCTGGTCCGTTGTCACCTCGAACGCACCTGGACCGCCGGTGAGTCCCTGTGCCCTGCGTCCGAGCAATCGAGGCGCATGGAACGGCGCGATCTGTCGTTCCAATTGCGCGATCAGCTCCGCCGCGTTGATCGCCGGTTGCGCTGGAATGTCGTAGATCGGCTTCTCGGGGTACAGCGCCGTACATTGGCCGCCGACCTCGCCCAGCGCGTCAACCAGCACGCTGGATAGTTGCAGCATGCCAAGCTCGAACACGGCGAAAAGCCCGACCGGGCCCGCGCCGATGATCGCCACGTCCGCTGCGATGGTCTGTGCCATGTGAGCCCCGTACGCCGCCATCGCTGCCGGATCAAGCCGCTTGCCCGGGCTGGGGAGCGGACGCAGCATTCGGGCTCCTCAGCACGGACTGCCGCCATGCAACTTCGCCCTCACGGAACCGCAGCGGCGGTTGCAGCAACAGGTTCGTCACCTCGCCGAGACGGTCGTGGCGCCGCGTGCACTGAAACCGATCGGACGGAAACGTAGCCCTGCGACAACGTCGCCGCACTCCGCGACGCCGGCCTGACAGGGTACACCATCCCGCGTGAATATGGCGGCACCGGCGGCGGTTTGCCCGATGCTGCGATTATCATCGAGGAGTTCGCCCGTGTCGGCGGCGTCACTGGCCGCATTGCGGTGGAAGCCAACATGGGCGCAATTTCCGCAGTGTTGGAGTATGACACGGAAGTGCAGAAGCGCCTCGCCGCGGAGCTCGTCCTGAACGGCGACAAACCAGCGATCTGCATCACCGAGCCCGATGCCGGATCCACCGCCACCGAAATGACCACGCGCGCCAATCGCCGCGGCGAACGCTACGTACTGAGCGGCAGGAAGCACTGGATCACCGGCGGCGCTGTCTCCCGCCTTCGCTTGATTTTCGCGCGCATCCGCGATGAGAACGGCCGTGCGCACGGTATCGGCGGATTCCTCGCAGTACGCGATCCGAGAGCTGGCACACCAATGGGTCCGATGTCGGCAAGCGCGAACCGGCGATGAGGCTGCGCGGCGTCCCGGAGACGGAGATCATCTTCCGGGATCTGGAGATATCCGACGAGAAGGTACTGCGTCATCCATCGCGCGCCGCGCGATTGTGCCGAGCTGATGAACGCCTATTACAGCCAGCGCGGCGGCGGTGGCCCTCGGGTTGGCGCAACGCGCATTCGCAGTGCGTCTCTGCATTGGCCAGGCGGCGGCATCGGCCAATCCGTTCCCTGACCCGCTGCTCGCGGGGCAGGCGAAGATATTCGCGTCTGAAATGGCGATCAGGGTGACGAACGACGCGCTGCAGATGTTCGGGGCGCGCGGCTATTCGCGCGATTATCCGATGGAGCGCATGGCGCACGACGCGAGGATGTTCACCGGCGGCGGGGGCACGGCACAGGTGCTGCGGAATTTTGTCGCCAGCAAGGCGCTGGGACAGAAGCTGCCGCAGCGGGGATAGCCTCTCTCGTGCGAAGGTGCGCCTCGCCACCTCCTGCTGCGCGCCGGAGAGCTTGTCTCTTTTCTCACGTCGTCGGCCGCGTCCGGTTCGCATCCTCGAACAACCGCCGCGCCCGGCCCATGTCGTACGGCTGCTCGCACAATGTCTCCGGATCCCACTCCTCGCGCGCCTGGCCGACGAAATCACCGCCGTAAACATGAACGGCGCCGGTCAGCCGCTTCAGCGGATTGTTGACTGAATGGATGATCGTCTCGCCCAGCGGGCAGACATCGCCGACCATCAGCGAACGTGCCCCTGCCGCTTCGATCGGCCAGCGCGCGTCTGGCGGAAGCTGGCGCCAGAATATGTTGTCCTCGCGTCCGGTGTAGACGCCGATCACCGCCCACATGTGGTGATTGTGCGGCATGATCGTCATGTTTTGGCCCCAGATCACGTTGAGAATCGTCAGGTCCGACGAGCGGTAGAGCAGTTTGATGCCCGCCTCCTGAGGCTCGCCCAGAACCGCCATCAGCGCGCCGGGGTCACGCACGGCACGTTCCACCACCGGGCGCATCGCGTGGGTCGTGTCGCCGGTGGCCAGGGCGCCCCCGCAGTCAGCAACGAAGCGGTCGAGATCAAACATCGGGCGCCTCCTTCCGATCGGGAGTTCGATGGATGAGTTACACCATTTCGCCTGCGATTAGGAGAAGAAAGCACTCCTCTGTGAGATCTGACGCAGCCGTCCCGCGACCGTTGGCAGAACCTGTCGGCACGTTCATGGGCCAATGAGCCAAGTTCGCGCGATCCGCGGGCGCAGACCCCGGACGGACCGGAGGGCAACGCGGATCGGCGTGAGCTTGACGGCCAGCCAAGCTGAGAGCCGGCGCACCTCTGTGACGCTACCCCGTGTCAGCACCAACGTCCTGCGCTGGGGGCTACCGCTCCCCGGGGTCATCTGCCGGGGACCGCGCGCGGGACACGGCCCAGCACCGGCCGGCGCGCGTGAGCTGCCAACCGGGCTGTCGTCTCGACGCCGGAAAGGAGCCGGCGGCCCGTGCATTGCCGCGGTGACATTTCGTTATGCTGTGGCCTGTTCATTTACCGGCCTGCCCCGCCCACATTCTGCGGCAAGAGGGGGACCGGCATGGCTCTGATCCGCACAGGCGGGACGCGCGATCTGCGCGTGGACTTTTTTCGTGGCCTGGCGCTGTGGTGGATTTTCACCGACCACGTACCCGGCGACGTACTCGAGCAGTACAGCCTGCACAATTTCGCCATGTGCGACGCGGCAGAGATGTTCGTGCTGCTCGCAGGCTACGCCGCTGGTCTGGCCTATGGCCTGACGATGGACCGCCAGGGCTATCTGTACGCGGCGGCGGACGTCGTGCGCCGCGCTTGGACGTTGTACATCGCTCACATCTTTCTGTTCGTGGTGTTCACGGCGCAGGTTGCTTATTCGGCCCGCCTGCTGGACCGCGCGTACTATCTGGACGAGGCGCGGCTCGATATCCTGGCGGACTCGCCCTACCGCGCGCTGCTGGAGGCGCTATTGCTGCGCTTCCAGCCTAACTTCCTGAATATCCTGCCGCTTTACGTCGTGCTGCTACTGATCTTCGCGCTGGCGCTGCCGCTGCTGCGCTGGCCGAAACTGCTGCTGGGCGGCTCGCTCGCGCTCTACCTCGTAGTGGCGGTGAGCGGCCTCAACATGCAGGGTTGGGGTGACCAGGACTGGTATTTCGATCCATTCGCCTGGCAGCTCTTGTTCATGATCGGTGCGGTGCTGGCCTACCGTCCGCCGCCGCGGCCGCGGGTGAATTGGCCGTTCGACGTGTTATCGATTGCGGTGCTCGCATTCGGGCTGGCGGTGATCTTCGTGATCAACGTGCATCCGCGCATGCTGGCGGCGATGCCCTCCTGGGTGATCCGCTGGCTGATCTCGCAGGACAAGACCGACCTGCATCCAGCCCGCTTGTTCTCGATCCTGGCACTGACCTGGGGTGTGGTCCGGCTGGTGCCGGTCAGCGCAAACTGGCTGCGGTCGCGCTATGCGGCGCCGTTCGTTTTGTTGGGGCAAAATTCACTTCCCGTATTTTGTTCGGGCATCTTTTTTGGTTTCATGGTCCGCCTTGGCCTGGAGTACAGCGACGATGCGTGGATGCAGCTGGTGACGAATGCGTTCGGCGCCATTGCGATGCTGACAGTCGCGACGCTCGCGGCCTGGTACCGCGGCAAAGGTCGCGCTCCCGCCCGCCAACCGGCCGTCATTGCCGTTCCTATGGAATCTCATTCTGACTGACCAAGCGAATGAATGCTAAATTACTGGCCTTTCTTATCCTTGGCCTCGTCGCGGCGCAGTCGTCATCGCAGGCTGGGGAAGAGCCGCCGCCAGTTCTGGCGGCCTGTCCTGTCTCCGACGAATTCGCCGTGCCTGACGAACCACTCGACGCCGTCGCCGCAGCGCTTGCTGCGGGCGGCCCGGTCAACATCCTGGCGGTGGGCTCCGCGACCACAGTGGGGGTCGTCCCCGGCCATGCCCCGGTAGCGTCCTTTCCTTACCGCATGCTGGAGGCACTACACACCGCGCTGCCACATGTGAAATTCAACCTGACCGTCCGCGGCGGCAAGGGCATGACCGCCGAGGACATGGTGCCACTGATCTCCGCGGCCCTCGCCGCGCAGCATTACCACCTCGTCATCTGGCAAACCGGCACCGTGGAAGCGGTACGCGGCCTGAGCCCGGACAGCCTGGAATCGGCGCTGGAGGACGGGGTGCAGCGCGTGCAGGCGGCGGGCGCCGACCTGGTGCTGGTGGACGCGCAATTCAGCCGCTTTCTGCGCGCCAACACCGACCTCGATCCGTATGAGGCGGTGCTGCAGCAGGTCGCGACGATGCCGAGCGTTGTGTTGTTCCATCGTTTCGACCTCATGAATGCCTGGGCCGATGACGATCTGATCGACCTGGAACGCACGCCCATCGCCAGACGCCGCACCGCGGTGGCGCTGCTGAGCACCTGCGTGGGTACCGCACTGGCCCGCTTTATCCTCAACGGCGCAGCACTCGACAGGGCTGACGCCACAGGGCACTGATGCCCGCGTGACCCTCGCTGCGATTCTGCATCACCTGGCGTTCGCCACCGGCTTGGCAGTGTTGTCGGCCGCGGTGGTGCGGCTGATGATCGCGGTCCGCGTGATGGATCGGCCGGATCCGCGAAAGGCGCATACCCTGCCGACGCCCAAGGGCGGTGGCGTTGGCGTGGTGGTGGCGTTCCTTGTCGGCGTGGAGGTGCTGTACCGGTTCGCCGCGTTTGCGCGGCTGGCGGACCCCTATTTCCTCGGGGTCATCGAGGCATCGGTGGCGATCGCCGTCGTGGCGTTTCTCGACGACCTCAAAGACTGGAATTTCAGCGTCAAACTGATCGCCCAAATTCTGGCTGCGTTGGTGGCGGTAGCCAGCGGCATCTATGTGCACAATTACAGCGTGCCCTATGTCGGCACGTTGCCGATCGGGTGGCTCGGCCCGCCACTCACTGTCGCCTGGATCGTGTTCGCCACGAACGCGATGAATTTCATCGATGGACTGAATGGACTGGCGGGTGGCGTGTCGCTGATCGCGGCCGCAGGTCTGTGTTTCCTCGCCGCAACGCATGACGGTTGGTTCGCTTACGCAGCGTCGTTGCTGCTGGCGGCTGGCCTGATAGGCTTCCTACCCTTCAATTTCCCACGTGCACGCATTTTTCTGGGCGATGTCGGCAGCCAATTCTGCGGCTTCATGCTGGCGATGCTGGCGGTCGTGGCGAGCCGGTTCGAGGGCGTCGTCCTGTCCTTTCTGCTGGTTCCGATGTTGCTGTCGGGCGTGCTATTCGATGTGGCGTTCACCTTGGTTCGCCGCGCTCTGGCTGGCGAGCGGCTGACGCTGCCGCATCGCGGGCACCTGTATCAGGTGGCGCAGCGATCAGGCGTGGCAGTACCGGTGGTGACGCTGGTGCACTGGGGGTTCGCGGCGTTCGGCTTCGTATGCTGCTTGCTGTTCATCGCCGCGCCGTCAAGCCTAAAGCCGTACGTCCCGGTGTTGACCTTGCTACCGCAGATCACGTGGCTTGGAATTGTGGCCGAGCGCGCTCGGCGCGCCGGGATCGAGCGGTGGGGTTAACGTCTTCTCCGCCCCATAGCATCTAAAGGACGGAGATTTCCGTCTGCTGGAGGCCGACATTCCGGCCCGAGCGTAGGATGTTGATTGCGGAATTGATGTCCCGATCATGCCGAACACCACACGCCTCGCATTCCCATTCTCTCACGCGCAGGCCTTTCACGCCTCTCGGCGAGCCTGTGCGACAACCGCAATAGGAACAGGTCTGGGTCGTGTATCGCTCGTTGGCCGCAACGAACCTCGCCCCATGCCTAATGGCTTTGTCATGGAGCATCGAGCGGAACGCGGCCCAGCCGGCATCGAGGACGGACTTAGCCAACTTCGTGCGGGCCAGAGCCGCGCTAATGACGTCGCCAACCACGACCAGGCTGTTGGCTTTGACGATCTCGGTGGACTTGACGTGGAGGAAATGGCGCCGTTGAGCCGCGATCTTCCTGTGGATCTTGCGCACCAGTGCCTTGCGCCCGGCACGTTGTGCACGAGCCAACTTAGCGGCCGACTTCCTGATGTGGCGCGGTTTGGTGATCTTTTCGCCGCTAGACAGCGCGGCCAAGGTGTTCAGGCCGAGGTCGATGCCAACCTCATGGTGGCCAGGCGGTCCGTGTTCCGGCACTTCGCAGACGAGGTTCAGGTACCAGCGGCGGCAGGCGTCCTCGCTGAAGCTGCCGCTGCGGATGTCGGCCGGGATCGACCGAGACAGCCAGAGCCGGTATCCGCGGCCGAGGAAGCTCACGGCGTCGCCATCGACCTTGAGTGGTCTGGCGCATGGGAACGGCACCCACCCGAGCGACCGTTTCGCGCCACGGCTGACGCGTCAGCGCGGCTTGCGGCGTGCCTTGTCTCGACTGGTGGCGAACTGCTTGCAGACTGCC
>JASHVB010000629.1 GCA_030039695.1 Acetobacteraceae bacterium | reverse complement strand
GACGGCAAAGGAGAGCAGGATATGACACAAACAGGGCCTCTTACTACGGCTCAGCTCAGCGATAAGCTGGACGCGCTGAACGATGATATGAACGGCAAGGAGCTCGGCATGTACACGTACGCCGCCAACTCGAGCTTCAATCAGACGATGGCGTCAACGCTCGGCGAGCTGTCGGTCGAGGCGGCAAAGTCGAAGCCCCAAGACCTCTAGACCTTCGGCACTTTTGTGAGGATCGCAGGGTGCCGGCACGACTGCAGGCCCCTGCGGTTTTCTGCGTCTTCAAGAGGAACGATCCATGCAGCAGACAGCTGCACAGGGTGGCGTCTGGCGGCTCGAGATCGCCGACGGACCGAATTCCGGGGCCATCGTCTCGCTTGCGCCGGGTCGCTATCGTCTCGGCTCCGATACGGGCGATGACATCGTTCTCGCCGACCGGCTTGTCGTGCCCTCGCATGCCGTGCTGCAGTTGACAGCAGACCACGCCGATATAACGCCATTGGCAGCCGGTATCGTTTTGCAGCGCAGCGCGCTCAAGACAGGCCAGCCGAAGTTGTTAAAGCGCGGTGCCGTGGTGACGATTGGCGGCACCCGTATACGGGTTGCGGCAACCGAGGCCATTGAACGCCGGCAACGACGAACGCTGATCACGGCGTGCCTCGTTCTGCTCGGTGTGACCGGTGCAGCCGCAGTCTATCACACGGCCGTACCGGTAACTGTTGATGCGACGGAGGCGGGCTCGCCAGCAACGTCCGTGCGCTCCCCTCTCACGCTCGTGCAGGCGGTAGCGGATTTTCGGCACTATCTCACCGGCACGGGCCTGGCCGACACGGTGCGAATCGGCGCCAGCGGTGGCGTTGTTGTGGCAAGCGGCGATATTCAGGCGCGGGACCGCGGCTCCTGGCTCGACGCACAAAAGTGGTTCGATGGCCATCTTAGTAGCCAGTTTGCGCTGCGGGATAGTGTGAGTGTTGCCGAACCACCCAATCCACCGGCGCTTTCCGTGGCTGCGGTGTCGATGGAACCGGTACCGAACGTCGTTACCCAAGATGGCCAACGCTTTGTCGTTGGTGCGGTGCTGCAAGACGGCTGGCGCATCGACCGTATCACGTTGAACGATGTCATCCTGCGCCGTGGCGGGCGTGAAGTCCGCATCGCGCTTTGAATTATGGCAACTGCACCTCTCGGTAACGACGCCGCGCGGATTCCTGGAGATACCCAGGTCTCACGCACCACCGCGACTGAGGCACGCGCCCCCGAGCGAATTCCCGATCGCACCGAGGCCATCGACGCCATCCAGGCTTTGCTGGAGCTCGGCGAAGAGCCGGACTTCACACCATCAGCCAGCTTGGCCGAACAATTGCTCGCATGGATTGCCCCGCGGCCGCGCAACCCGGCAACGCTGACCCAATCACGCATTGTTCCCTTGTTGTCGGTGGCAGCAGACATGCTGTCTCGCGCCGCCGATTCCTCGGGTGAGATCGTCGGGTTGGGCGCCACGGCGCTGGCACAGGAGCTTCGCATGCAGCGTGCTCTTGCGGATCGGCGCGCGACCTTGATCGCGGATAACGGCCGATGACCGACGCAACCGCCGACGCCATCGATCTGGTACACTGCCTGGGCTATATCTATCTGCGTCACGGCCAACCTTATCGCGCAGTGGTGCTATTGATTGTCGCGGCCCAGGTTGAGCCTGACAGGCCAGAACTGCTGCGCACTTTGTGTGGCGCTTTGATCGCCTCGCGCATGGGCGGACAAGCTCTTGATGTGCTCGACCGGCTCGCCGTGCTGCAGCCAGAGGACGCCGACCATCCCATGATGCGATTGATGCGCGCGCGGGCGCTGTTGTTGGTCGGCCGCGCCGATGAAGCGCGCACGATCTTTCGCGGGTCGATCCCCAAGGACCCCACCACGCCGCCGCACGGGAAGGCGGCGTAGCCGTGTTACGCGGCCTCGCTTTCCGTTCTGATTTGGCAGTCGTCGCCGTTCTGGTCGCAGCGATCATGCTGATGATCGTGCCGATGCCAACGGTGGTGGTCGATGTGCTGCTTGCGTTCAATCTCGGCGTCAGTGTGCTGCTGCTGATGGTCGCGTTCTATTTGCGGACGCCGCTGCAGTTTTCCACGTTGCCTGCGGTGATTCTGATCGCCACCGTATTCCGTCTCGCGCTGTCGATTGCGATTACCCGCCTGGTGCTGGTGCAAGCCGATGCGGGCGAGATCATTCGCACCTTCGGTGAGTACGTGGTGGCGGGCAACATCCTGGTCGGATTGGTGATCTTTTTGATCATCACGGTGGTGCAGTTCATCGTCATCACCAAAGGCGCTGAGCGCATCGCCGAAGTGGCTGCGCGCTTCACGCTGGATGCAATGCCCGGCAAGCAGATGGCGATCGATGCCGATCTGCGCAGTGGCGACATCGACCAGGTCACCGGCCGCCAGCGCCGCAAGGCCCTCGAGCAGGAGAGCCAGCTCTATGGCGCCATGGATGGCGCGATGAAGTTCGTGAAGGGTGACGCCATTGCCGGGCTGGTCATCATTGTCATCAACCTGGTTGGCGGCCTTATCGTCGGTGTGTTGCAGCATGGCATGTCGTTTGCCGATGCGGGCCGGACTTACAGCATCCTGACTGTGGGAGACGGACTTGTCGCGCAGATTCCCGCGTTGTTCGTTTCGATCACGTCCGGCACGGTGGTCACGCGAGTGGCGGGTGGCGATGCCGACAGCCTGGGCGCCGAGATCGCACAGCAACTTGGCAACGACAGCCGGGCCTTATGGGCCGCCGCGGCTATCGCCTTGATGATCGGCTTTATACCCGGCTTCCCCACCGTAATCTTTCTGGCAATCGCTGTTGGGCTCGGCGTATTGGCTCGCGCCGCGACCCGCCGACGGGCCGCGGCGATGGAGGAGGCGCTGCCGAAGCCTGAGGCGCCGCCTCCGCCATCGCGCGTGCAACTGGTGTTGTCGCGTGCGCTCACCACGGAGTTCCCGCGCGACAGGTTGCAGAGGGTCATGGCGCGCGCCGCCACGACCCTGGCCGGCGAACTCGGACTGCCCGTGCCGGCGGCCGATATCACCGAGTCCCATTTGACCGAGCGTGGCTTTCGCATCGACCTCGATGGTGTGCCATTGGCTGAAGGCGTGCTGCCGACCGACAGTTTGCTGCTGCGCGACGACGTCGAGAACGCAACGCTCGCGGATGTCCCGACCTTCTCGGCTGCGGCACTGCCGGGCATCGACGAGCCGTTGTGGATTTCCGCCGACCGGCGCGAGCAACTGATCGCCAGCGGTGTGGGGTTCATGGAGTCCTTGGATGTTCTGGCGCAAGCGATGGCCAATGCGCTCCGCCGCTACGCGGCGCAGCTTGTCGGCGTGCAGGAGACACGCCAGATCCTCGCCGCCGGCGAGCTGCAATGGGGCGAACTGGTTCGTGAGGTCCAGCGCATCGTGCCACTGCAGCGCAGCGCGGATCTGTTCCGGCGTCTGCTCGATGAAGGTCTCTCACTGCGCAATCTGCGCGGCGTCCTGGAATCGATCCTGGAGCATGCGCCGCGCGAGCAGGATCCGGCGATGTTGGCGGAAATGGTGCGCGCAGGGATGCGGCGGCACATTTGCTATGCCTATGCCGACAAACTACGCGTGATCGGCGCCTATATCGTCGATGCCGAGGCTGAGGCGCTGTTGCGTTCTGCCATTCAGCAAGTGGGCAACAACGCGCACCTCGATCTTACCGAAGGAACCACGGCGGCATTGGTAGAACGCGTGCGGGCGGAAGTGAGCGCCTCGCGCGGTCCCGGCCCCGTGGTGCTGACCGCGAGCGATCTGCGGCGGCACCTGCGGGCGTTGCTGACGAATAACGGCGTATACACGCCGGTGTTGTCGTTCCACGACCTTCTGGCGGATTTCACCGTCCAACCGCTGGGCACGATCCGTCTCACCTCCAGCGCCGCGATGACGTCGGCCATTGGCGAGGCGCGCAATGATCTGCAACAACCTGCCGAGGGACAGGCGGCGTGATTCCCGCCATGACAGTGCTGCCGGGTTTGCTCGGCGCAGCCAAGCTGCCGCTCGCAGCTTTTGCGTTGGGTGTCGCGCGCAGCATTGGCCTGCTGCAAATCCTGCCGCTGTCCAGCCGGCTCGGATTGACCGGCATGCATCGTGCGGGGGTGGCCGGAGCACTCGCGTTGGTCTTGACGCCTTTGCTGATCACACAGCTTGCTGCATCACCGCCCAGTGGCGGCCGCCTCGCTCTGCTTGCCGCAAAAGAAGGCCTGATCGGCTTTCTGCTCGGCGTGATCTTCGCCGTGCCGTTCTGGATTGCGGAATCTTGCGGTGAACTCATCGACCAACAGCGCGGCTCGCGTGCCGCTGTCATGTCCGACCCCGCCGGCGAGGAAGCGAATGGCATCACTGCTACGCTGCTGGTGCTGACGCTCATCACAATCTTCCTG
>JASHVB010000628.1 GCA_030039695.1 Acetobacteraceae bacterium | reverse complement strand
TCTCATCTGGCGCTCCGCGGCCATCCTCGCCCACGCAGCCTCAGAGGTATCGTAGGCCAGCCTTTCGCCGCGCCGCGTATCGCGAGCCGTACCAGCTCGATGGTGTTCGCCGGCCAGGGCGCGCGGACAGCCAGTGCAGTTCGGTCACGAGCGGCAGTTCCCGGGGTCGGATACGGCCCGGTTTGCGATGCGTGCGCGCAGCAGTTCCAGCGTGGAATATAATCGATCCTGGGTGAAATGACCCCGGGAAAACAGCGCCGGACACGGCCTGAGGCGGCCCCGACAGCCTTGGCGCGGCTTGACGGCAATTGCTACACTCGGATCGCGATTCGCCGTTGTCCACCGCTGCCGGGTCCCGAAGCGGCCGGACCCCTCACAGGATTTGCCACCATGAAACTCAAGGCCGACCGCGCCACCCTGCTCAAGGCCCTGGCTCACGTGCAAAGCGTCGTGGAACGCCGCAACACCATCCCGATCCTGGCCAACGTCATGATCGCCGTGCGCGATGGGAAGCTCACGCTGACCGCGACGGACATGGAAATCGCCATCGTCGAGGATGTTCCAGCCAGCACCACCCGCAATGGCGCTTGTACTGCACCGGCCGCGACGCTTTATGAAATCGTCCGCAAGCTACCGGAAGGCGCCGAGGTCGAGCTGGATCATCCCGGCGGCGACGCTCAGCTCGCACTGCGGTCTGGCCGGTACGACACCAAGCTGGTGGTGCTGCCGACCGAGGATTTCCCCTCGATGACTGCGGGCGCACTGCCGCACCGCTTTGACCTGTCGGCGCAGCAGCTGCGCGGCCTGATCGACCGCACACGTTTCGCGATCAGCACGGAAGAGACGCGCTACTATCTGAACGGCATCTACCTGCACGTGACGGAAAGCGAGGGTGTGAAGGTGCTGCGTGCGGTCGCCACAGACGGCCACCGCCTGGCGCGTGTGGAGGAGCCGCTGCCCGAAGGCGCGGCCGCCATGCCCGGCGTCATCATACCGCGCAAGACGGTCAACGAGCTTCGCAAGCTGCTCGATGAAGTCAGCGGGAATGTGGAGATCGGGCTGTCGGACACGCGCATCCAGTTCCACATCGACCAGGTGATGCTGACCAGCAAGCTGATCGACGGCACTTTCCCCGAATATGAACGCGTCATCCCGCGCGGCAACGACAAGGTGCTTCGCGTCGGCAAAAAGGATTTCGCCGATGCGGTCGGCCGCGTCGCGGCGATTTCATCGGAACGTTCGCGCCCGGTGAAGCTGTCGCTGGCGCGCGATCTGCTGGTGCTGTCCGCGAACAGTCCCGATCAGGGGACGGCGACCGAGGAACTGGACGCGGATCATGTGAAGTACGAGGCCGGTCCGCTGGAGATCGGCTTCCAGGCGCGTTATCTGAACGACATCACCGACCAGATCGAAGGGGAAGTGGAATTCCGCTTCTCCGACGGCTCAGCGCCGACCGTGGTTCAGGACGCCGCTAATACCAGCGCGCTGTACGTCCTGATGCCCATGCGGGTCTAACGTCTGCCGTGTGCGGCGCAAATCGCGCCGCGCACGGAAGAGGTTAGAAGATGCGGAAGACACCTCGTAAAAATCCCGGCGTCAGGGCAGCCAGCGGGTTCACCGTGACGCGCGGATCAGCCAACTGCCCGCGCAGCGTATAGCTTGCAGCAAACACCCCGCCACCGCGCTCGGGGCTGAACAAACGCCCGACCACTGGCACGTTGCCGAGCAGCGAATTGAAGAAATAGGCGGGCACGATCGTGCCTTGCAGATCGGCATGCGCCGCCTCGATGTCGAGCTGGCCCTTCGCGGTCAGCCCCAGCGACGGACTGAACGCGCGCGCATCCGTCAGCTCCACTATGCCGTCGGTCAGACGGAACGGTGCCACCAGTTTCGAAAACGCCAGTCCGGGTCCACGCACCACGTCCACCAGACCGTACAGCGTCATCGCCTGTAGTAGTCGACCCAGTGCCGGGGCCTGGCGGATGCGGAAATCGTCAAGCTCCGCCGTGCCCGTCAGGGTGTCGTCGGGACTCGCGTCGTCGTACGTCCCCGTCACTGAGAGTTTCCCGCCCTGCAGGTCGTTCATCACATCCGACGCACGCAGCAGCGCACCGGCGTCCGTCGCGCTCGCCGTCAGCCGTCGGACGCCACGATCCGGAGCGATCTGCACGCTGAACGGCGCGTTGTTGCCGGTTCGTCCGGCGACGCTCAGCCGCGAGAACACCACGCCGTCGTTGGACGCCTGAATGGTGAGCGGCGCGATCAGATAGCCGCGCGCCATGATTGCCCGGCCGAAGCGCGCGTTGAGTGTCCAGGGCCGGCCCGGTGGCGGTTTGCCGTGCGGTTTCGGTGGCCGCGGCGAATGTTGTGCCAGGCGTGGCGACAAATCGATCTGCGGGCCAGACAGATCGACAACGATCGGTGCCGTTTTTGGCGTCGCGGGCAGCCGCACCGTTCCCGCCATGTCGCTGCGGCCGAGGATCAGCCGGTCCACGCGAAGCCACGTCACAACCCCGCCGCTGCATTGCGCGCTGGCGCGCAGCGAAACGCCGTCACCATCCAGCGCAATGCCGTCGATCGCAGTCAGGCGATCGTTCTGCAGCCGCAGCTCCGCCGTGGCGGCCGCCGTGGCGCCGAGCGGCTTGTGCCACGCAAGCGGTGCAATGTTCAGCGTCGCGTTCGATAGATCAACGTGCAATTGCACCAGGCCGGTGCCATCGCGGCGCTCTGTCAGTACCGCCCGCAGTTGCATCGGGCCGGAGACGACATCGGTCTCACCCAGTCCGGCAGCGGCAAGTTGCGCCGCGGTCAATCGGGCACTTGCCGCCACACGCTGCAGGACCTGGGTCGGCGGGCCAGCGCGGAAATCCCTCGCGACGTCGATGGTGGTGGCGATGCCTGCCAGGCGCGCCTGACCCTTCACCGTCATCCCCGCATCGTCCGCGGTGAGGTCGAGCGTGGCGTCGCTGAGGTCACGCCCAGCGATCACGCCGCCGAGATGCGCGCCGGTCACATGCGCCGTGACGCGAATGGCGATGGCATCGGTTGTGACATTAAGATCCAGGGGAAGCGTGACCGACACCGAAGCGGTAACGTCGCCCTTCGGATCCTGCAGTACGAGCGGATGGTCGTGCAGCAGGTGCAGCCGCGGTTCGTTCAGCAGCTCGACGACGTTGCCGAGCGGGCCGATGACACCCGTCCGGATGATGCCGACTTGCTCTTTGTGCATCAGCCCGGTGATGCGGACCGAGCCACCATGCACTGTCAGCGTCGCGTTGCCCTGCGGCAGGGTCTGCTGCGCGGACGCGACCGCGATCTCCAAACTGTCGGGGTCGATAATCCGTAATTCGGCCTGGCCATGGTTGAGTGGCGGAACCGGTCGGAGCCAGTGAACGGTCAGGTTGCTACCCTCGAGTGTGCCTGAGGCGGAGGTCACGGTCAGACCCGACAGGTCGTCGTCAGTGCCGGACAGGCCGAGCCGGACATGGCCATTGCGTGCTATGCCGGCGGTGATGTTCTGGGTAATCCAGGCGCGCGCGTCGCCCCCCACTCCCTTGGGCCAAAGCGCGGGCAGGTCGGCGAAGTCCACCTGGTCAATGCCGAGGGAGAGCGACGCATCGAAATTGCGGCCCGTGCGGCGGAGCGTCCCGGCGGCGGTCAGCGTGGTGATCGGACCACCATTGCGGCCGCGCACGGCAACGCGTGCCGAATCGACCGCGATATCGGCTGGCGTGCCGGACAGTACCACCGTCGCGCCGAGCATCGGCACGTTGCCGGCGCCGATGCGTAATGTTCCGGGATTGGCGCGCAACGTCACGTGCAGATGCCTCACCTGGAATTCAGGACCCAGGCGCAATGCCGCCTCGACACCGACAGGGGCGTTGAACGCCGCCATGGCGGCGAGCCTGGGCATTTGCGTCGCCAGGGCCGCGGGACTGACCGGCGTCAGCCGGGCGGAAAGTTCGGTCTCGTTGGCACCAGACAGCGCGAGTGTCCCGGTCAGCCTGGCGTTCGCATCCCCGACCGCCAGCACCAGGTTGAATGTTGCGTCAACGCCGCCGGGCGAACGCCGGTCGAGCTCAAAGTCGAGGTGCGGCGCATGCCAAGTCACGCCGAGTCCGTCGTCGACCATCGCCAGGGTCGCGTCGTGGATACCTACCCGGCGGATCTGACCGAGCCAGGAATGCGTCACGGTCTCGTCGGTGGTCGGCGGCTGAGCCAGGACCGCAAGCATCGCCGACAGCGATCCGTTGTGGTTGGACGCCCCCGCTTTCTGTGCGCCGGGTTCCTTGCTGGGATCGAAGCGGAGCGTTCCGTTGGCCAAACGGTGCAGCGTGAGGCTCGGGTTGTCCAGCTCGACCGCCCGCGGTTGCAACCGGCCAATCAGCAAAGCGACCAGCGACAGAGAGACCTCGGCACGCGGAACGACGATGTGCTGCGCCCGGTCCGGGCTCGACAGCCTGACATTGGTCAGCCGCAGCTCGAGCGGGCTGTCGACCCCGAGGCGGAAACCCTCCCAGGCGAGCGCCATGCTGCCGATCGAGAGTCTGACTGGCCCGCCGCTGGCGTTGGCCGCAGCTTCGAGCCGCGCGGTGAACCACGACAGATCCACCGGCCCCTGCGACAGGCGCCA
>JASHVB010000627.1 GCA_030039695.1 Acetobacteraceae bacterium | reverse complement strand
TAATGTGCCCCGGCTCGTGCGTATCAAGGCCGGCGCACTACAGCGGCTGGGTCTCTACTTGGCGCGCTCACGCCTGACACCGGTCGCTCTGTTTCATAGTGCAGGCATGTTGCCCTCGATCCTAAACGCGGCTCGACAGAGCCTGCGAGAGCACGGCATAGCTGCGGCTCTTCTCTGTGAGGTGAAAGAGGCGAGCGTAGAACAAGCGGTACGCTTGCGGAGCGAAGTGCCATCTTCGTGCAAGGCATTGGTCGGGGTCGGTGGCGGCAAGGCGCTCGACATCGCGAAGTATACCGCCTCCCTTGCTGGACTGCCTTACTTCGCGGTGCCGACGTCCCTCTCTAACGACGGTTTCTGCTCGCCACAGGCGAGTTTGACCTTGGAGGGCAAGCGTCAGTCAATACAGACTGGTCCTCCCGAAGGGGTTGTAGTCGATCTCGCAGTCTGTCAACGAGCACCGCTGCCGCTCTGGCATTCTGGAGTTGGCGATTTGTGCTCCAAGTTCACAGCCGTTTCGGACTGGAAGCTGGCCTTCTACCGACGGGGAGATCCAGTCAATGATCTGGCTGCGTTGATATCCGACGCCAGCGTCTTTCAGTTTATGGCAAATCCAATTTCGGACGAAGAGGGAATTCGGCTTCTCGCTACGGCCCTCATGTTGAACGGGGTTGCCATGGAGATCGCAGGCTCATCGCGGCCGGCCAGCGGCAGTGAGCACCTCATCTCTCACGCGCTCGATATGACAGGGGCGAGCCCGCGGCTCCACGGCCTTCAGACGGGGACGGCAGCCTACCCGGTCAGCCGCCTGCAGGGCGGCAGCCACCACGCGAAAATTGGGGAACTGTTCGCACGAACAGGCCTCTGGGATTCTGTCCGGAAACAGCCATTCTCTAAAGACGAATGGAGGATCGCTGTGCAACGAGCACCGTCGGTTAAAGACGATTTCTACACAATCCTCTCGGAGAGGGACGCGTGGCCGGAGTTCGCCAGGATGATCGCTCTCGACCCGGCCCTTATTGGATGCTTTGAATGAGGCGTCAAGCTGATCATGGCGACCTAAGGCGTCAGGAGACCGACACGACGCGCAGATTGTTGGTTGTCCCGGCGTGATCTAACGGTATGCTGGCAACGACCACTAAAGTATCGCCGGCGCCAGCAAACTCTTCCCGCTGCGCGCCTGGCCATCTCCTTATAGCTTCGCACCTCCTCGCAAAGCACGCTATCTGCGCCCCACAAGAGGCAGAGACAACGGGACATTTCCACGCTCGTCGTGCTGGCTAGGCATGACCCCAACAGATGGCTTGCGCGCCAGGCAGGGTGAAGTCCTATTACAAGCGGCCTGAGGGCAGGCGCGTTGGGTTCATTAACAGTCAGAACAGCTAAGGAGAAGACTCCGATGGCACTCCCGGGAAGCAAAACCAAAATCGTCGCCACAATCGGGCCCGCCTCGGAATCGTCGGAGATGCTGGAACGCCTCATCCGCGCAGGCGTGAACGTCGCGCGACTTAATTTCTCCCATGGTGACCTTACTGGTCATGCGGAGCGTATCAAACGTATCCGCTCGGCGGCGGAGGCTGTTGGCCGCCGAGTGGTAATCATGGCCGACTTGCCAGGGCCGAAGATGCGAATCGGCGAGATCGAACCCGAGCCGACTCACCTGCAGGCCGGCGACAACTTCATACTGACTACCGAGGAGGTTGTCGGTACCCCGCGACGCGTGTCGGTGAGCTTCAAGAACCTGCCGCGCGTCGTGAAGACCGGCGATAGACTGTTCCTGAACGACGGTCTGGTCCAATTGATGGTCGAGCGTGTCGCGGACAGCGAAGTTCATTGCCAAGTGTCGGTCGGCGGCGAGCTGCGCTCAAGAAAGGGGCTAAATTTACCCGGAATCGCTCTCGGCATCAGTGCTTTTACTGAGCGCGACCGTACTTGTCTGGAATTCGCGTTACAACAGGGAGTGGATGCTGTGAGCCAGTCGTTTGTGGAAACTGGTGCCGACATCGAGACTGTCCGTGCCGCAGCGAACGCCGTCGGCAAGCAGCCCTTCCTCGTTGCCAAAATAGAGCGAGTGGGCGCCATCAGGCATTTCGACGATATCCTGAATGCGAGCGACGGCATTATGGTGGCCCGTGGCGATCTTGGGGTAGAGGTTCCGATCGAGGAGATGGCGATCCTGCAGAAACAGCTCATCGCCAGAGCCGGCATCGCTGGCAAGCCGGTCATCACCGCAACGCAAATGCTCGAATCTATGACAGTCAGCCGACTGCCGACCCGGGCCGAGGCGACAGACGTTGCCAACGCCATCCTCGACGGGACGGACGCTGTGATGCTTTCTGGTGAGTCGGCAGTCGGCAAATATCCTGAGGAGGCGGTTACGATGCTCGCTAAGATTGCCGCCTACACTGAGTCGCAACGTCCACCAGCCCGCCTGGCGGAACTTCGCTCCCGCTTGCGGCATGAACCGCCCAGCACGGCGGCTGATGCCATTGCCTCCGTCGTAGAAGCCGCTTTGGATAATGTCCCGTGCGCGGCGGTATTCGTCCCCACCCATACGGGAACCACTGCTCGAATGATTTCTCGCTTGAATCCATCGCAATGGATCGTTGCACTAAGCGGCGACCCGGGTGTGTGCCAGGGCCTGGCTTTTTCCTACGGTGTGGAGCCCGTCCAGTTGGTCGAAGATCCGAACAATTGGCGTGATTTCGCCCGTACATGGCTAGAGCGGCATCAAGTCCCCGGACACGTCGCCCTGCTGGTGGCGGGGCCCTCTACGCTGAACCCAGAGGACAACTATCGTCTGGAATTTCTGCACGTCGGCGGTGTCACGACTTCACCTATTA
>JASHVB010000013.1 GCA_030039695.1 Acetobacteraceae bacterium | reverse complement strand
GTTGGTCTCGGTCGTCAGGTTGCTGACGATGTGAGCATAATTCCGGGCTGTGTGCTGCGTGCCCAATGATCGCGCCACGAACAAGCGATGGCGCAGTGGCGGCCGAATCGCCACCGGTTGGTTCGCAGAACCGTGTCGGTGTGGAGGAACCCCGTATTGCGTGCGGCTATATCCATGCCGCCACGTTAATGCGCCATTGCGTCCGCTGCCACGCGATCGAGTCTTGCCATGGACGCCCCGCTGCATGCTCCGTATCCTCGCGGCCAACCAAGCGAAGGATACCCACGTGAGCGAAACCTCCCCCGTCCGCCTGGAACACGAAGGCGATATCGGCGTCATCGTGGTGGATTATCCGCCGGTGAACGCCCTCGGTCCTGGCGTGTCGGACGGCATCATCAATGCGCTGAACCGAGGCAATGCCGATCCCGCAATTCGCGCCATGGTGCTGATTGGCGCCGGCCGCAGCTTCATCGCCGGCGCCGACATCCGTGGCTTCGGCACGGGACGCAAGCGCGCGCCGATTGGCAGCCGTACCTATGACCTGCTGGACGCGAGTCCGAAGCCAGTGGTCGCGGCGATCCACGGTTTCGCGCTGGGCGGTGGATTGGAGAATGCCATGGCCTGCCACTACCGCATCGCGGTCCCGTCGGCAAAGGTCGGGCTGCCGGAGGTGCAGATCGGCATCCTGCCGGGCGGCGGCGGCACGCAGCGGCTGCCTCGACTGGCCGGGCCGAAGGTCGCGCTGGAGATGATCACATCCGGCCGCCACGTTCCGGCGCAGGAAGCGCTGGGCTACGGCATTCTGGATGAAGTGCTGCCAGAGGGCGCTGATCTGCGCACTTCCGCCATCGCCTTCGCGCGGCGTGTCGCCGATCGGCGCCCGCTACCGCGCGTGCGCGACCGCGTGCTGAAGCTGGACGATCCCGCCATATTCGATGCTATGCGGAAGTCGATCGCCCGCCGTGCCCGGAACCAGAAGGCGCCATATCACTGCATCGCCGCGGTCGAAGCCGCCTGCACTTTGCCGTTCGACGCTGGAATTGTGCGCGAGAACGAGCTGTTCAATGAGCTTGAGAACTCCGGCGAAGCCCGTGCTTTGCGCTACGCGTTCTTCGCCGAGCGCGAAGTGGCGAAGCTGCCCGACCTCGGCGACGTGAAGCCGCGCGACTTTCACACGCCGGCGGTGATCGGCGCCGGCACGATGGGCGGCGGCATCGCCATGTCGTTCGCCGATTTTGGCTACGACGTGAAGATCATGGACGCGACCGAGGAAGCGCTGAACCGTGGCATGGAGCGCATCCGTGCCAACTACGCGACGTCAGTGAAACGCGGCAGCCTGGCGCAGGATGAGATGGAACGCCGCCTGGTGCGCATCCATCCCGTCAGCAGCTACGACGACATCAAGGACTGCGATGTCGTTGTGGAGGCTGTGTTCGAGCGCATGGACGTGAAGAAGCCCGTCTTCGCGAGACTCGACGAGATTATGAATCCTGACGCGCTGTTGTTCTCCAACACGTCGGCGCTGGACATGGACGCGCTCGCGGCGGAGACGGGGCGCCCGGACAAGGTGGCTGGCACGCATTTCTTCTCTCCAGCCAATGTAATGAAACTGCTGGAAGTGGTACGGCCGGCTAAGGCCTCGCCCGAGACACTGGCGACTGCCATGGCAATGGGCCGCAAGATCGGCAAGATCTCGGCGATGGCGGGCAACACCGACGGCTTCGTCGCCAACCGCTCGCGCGCGCCTTTCAACAGCGAGATGGTGATCCTGCTGGAGGAAGGCTGCCTGCCGGAGCAGGTGGACAAGGTGATGGTGGATTTCGGCTATCCGATGGGGCCGTTCGCGGTGGGTGACCTGGCGGGACTCGACATCGGTGCTGAGGGCCGCAAGCGCCGCGCCGCCGCCAATCCCAACTACCGCACGCTACCGATCGCCGACAAACTTGTGGAGATGGGCCGCTACGGCCAGAAAAGCGGCGCCGGATGGTATCGCTACGAAAAAGGCGACCGCACGCCGCATCCCGATCCGGAAGTCGCGGCGATCATCAAGCAGGTTGCTGCAGAAATGGGCGTGCTGCAGCACAACTTCACCGATCAGGAAATCCTCCGCCGGTTGCTATTTTCCTCAGTAAACGAAGCATGCCGCATTCTGGAGGAAGGGAAGGCCTATCGGGCCTCAGATATCGACGTGATGTGGCTGCACGGTTTCGGCTTCCCGCGTTACCGCGGCGGACTAATGTACTGGGCCGACGGCGTCGGGGTACGCGAGGTCTACAATCAGATCGCCGCATGGCACCAGCAGTTCGGCGAACGTTGGGCACCGTCGCGGCTGCTGCGCCAGCTGGCGGAATCCGGCACGCCGTTCCGCGAAGCCAAGCCCGCGCCATTCCGGTGAACGACGCAGTGACGCATAAGGATAGAGAGCGATGAGCGAAGCGGCCTATACCGAGGACCTGGATCAGCTCTCCGACGATGAATTCCGCATGCTCGTGCGGAACTTCATTGAGAGGAACTACCCGCCGGAGCTGCGCAACCCGCCTCGCCGGCTGCACTACAAGGACAGCAAGGCCTGGTATCAGATTCTCTCGCGCAAGGGCTGGCTGTGTCCCAACTGGCCGAAAGAGTTCGGCGGCATGGGCATTTCTGCCAGCAAACAGCTTATCTTCCTGGAGGAGAAGGAACGCCACGGCTGCACGCGTCTGAATGATATGGGCATGACGATGCTGGGCCCACTGCTGATCCGGCACGGGACCAAGGAGCAACAGGATTACTTCCTGCCAAAGATTCTGACTGGAGAGCACATCTGGTGCCAGGGTTACAGCGAACCGAACGCGGGTTCAGACCTGGCGTCGCTGCGTACGTCGGCTGTGCTCGATGGCGGTGAATGGGTGGTGAACGGGCAAAAGATCTGGACCTCGCTGGCGATGGACGCCAACTGGATCTTCCTGCTGGTGCGAACCGACAGACAGGCGAAGAAGCAGGACGGCATCAGCTTCCTGCTGGTGCCGATGGACGCGTCGGGTATTACCGTGCGGCCAATCCCCAATATTGATATGGGCGAGGAATTCTGCGAGACGTTCTTCGACAACGTACGCGTGCCGAAAGGCAATTTGGTGGGGCGCATCAACCAGGGCTGGACCATGGCTAAGAACCTTTTGGGGTTCGAGCGCATCGGTTCCGGCTCGCCGCGGCAATCCACGTATGCACTGGCGCGGCTGAAACTCCTGGCGGAACGGGTCGGCGTCTGGGAGGACGATGTGTTTCAGGACCGCTACACGCGACTGCGGCTCGATCTGGAAGATCACAAGACGCTGTATCAGGAGTTTGTCGACCAAGTGCGGCGCGGGCAGCAGCTCGGACCTGATGTATCGATGCTGAAGATTCATCAGACCGAGCTCTACCAGCGGATTACCGAGCTTATGCTGGAGGTCAGCGCGGAGTACGGCGCGCTGTTCGGGCCGATGGATAGCAATCGCGAGCTCAATCCGGCTGGTATGTTCCTGCAGTCCAGGCCGGCAACAATTTACGCGGGCTCCAATGAGATTCAGCGGAACATTCTCGCGAAGAATGTGCTGGAGCTGCCCTCACGATAACCTCTCCCGCTTCGGCGAGAAGTCGAGGCGCGTTTCGCGCGCCGGGGCGAGAGTCTCGCGGTCAGGGTCCCAAACGAACTCACCACGCTGGGCATCTGATTCGTGATCCTCGTACCGAAGACCCTTCCCCGCCTGCCGCGCGGGCGAGGATTCACACAACGCCCGTCGATCTGAACCCCGCGATCTCCGCCGCACTATAGCCCAGCGACCCCAACACCTCATCCGTGTGCTGCCCGAAGCGCGGTGGCGGAAAGTCAACGCGCGGTCCGTTATGCGCGAACTTGAACGCTGCTACCGGCACGCTAAAGCCGCCATCGATGCCCGGCCCCGACTCGTGCCGATGCAATACACCGCGCGAGACGATTTGCGGATCGGCTAGCGCCTCGCCCATCGTCCGCACTCGACAGGCGGGAACGTGGCGCGCCTGCAACCACTCCTCCCACTCCGCCGCTGCGCGCGTCAGCATGATCTCAGCCAGCAGCTTCTCTTCGCGATCGTGATCGGCGTGCCGTTCGTCGTTGGTTCGTTTGATCATCTCGGGATGCTCCAGCACCGTCCAAAGCCGCCGCTGCTGGCGCAAATTGCTCGCGCCCACCATCACGACCCCGTCTTTCGTCTGATATGCCATGCTGGTCGCATGACCCGTGCGGTTGCCCGACGGCTTCGGATGCGCGCCGTTACGTAGATAGCCCGTGACATGCGACGCCATAAGAATGATCGCGACATCTAGCATCGCCATGTCGATGCGCTGGCCCTGGCCGGTGCGCTCGCGCTGGAACAATGCCGAGGCCAACGCGAACGCGCCCATTGTGCCCGTGGCATAGTCGATCGCTGGCGCGCCGATCTTGATCGGATTAGCCGCGGGCGTGCCGGTCATCGCCATAATGCCCGACGTCGATTGGATCACGTGGTCATAGGCCGTTTGTTCCCGCCGCGGTCCGCCCTGGCCGAACGCAGAAAACGACGCATAGATCAGTCTCGGATTGATCTTGTGCAGGTCTTCATAACCCAACCCCAGCGCCTCGAACGCGCCCGGTCGGTAATTTTCCACGAGCACATCGGCAGTTGCCACCAGCTTCTTCAAAATATCCCGGCCTTGCGATGTCTTCAAATTCAGGGTGATGGCCCGCTTATTCGACGCCTGTGTCAAGAACCCCGTTCCCATGCCCGCATGGTTCAGCGCGTTGTCCGAACCGGAATCACGGCTCTGGTCCGGATCGTCCGGATGTTCCACTTTGATCACGTCGGCGCCCATGAGCGCCAGCTGATAGGCCGCAAAAGGTCCGGCCAGCACATGCGTGATGTCGATGATGCGAATGCCTTCGAACGGGCGCGCCATGTCGCGTCTCCTCCCACCGGTTCGCGGAACGGTCGCGCCTTGCCCAGGCGGCGTCAACACGCTTGGATGAGCCGCAAACGCGACGGAGGGCGAGGGGTGTCGATCGATCTCACGATTGAAGGGCCGGTAGCGACAATCACACTGAATCGGCCGGAAAAGCTGAATGCGCTGACCCAGGAAATGCGTGCGCAGTTGCGCGACTACAGCCAGCAACTCCGCTACGACGACAACGTCCGCTGCATCGTTGTCACCGGAGAAGGCCGCGCCTTCTGCACCGGCGCCGATGTCGGCCGCATGCAGCGCGGCGGTCTGCGGCATGAGCGCGAACGGATGCAGGGTGGCAGCCACCAGTTCTTGCGCAACCTGCACGCGATCGAGAAGCCGGTGATCGCTGCAGTGCGCGGTCCGACCGTGGGTATCGGCTGGAGCATTGCGCTTGCGTGCGACCTGATCGTCGCGTCGGAAACGGCGCGGTTCTCGCAAGTGTTCCGTCGCATCGGCCTCGCCCCGGATGGCGGCGCGATCTGGTTCCTGACGCGTCGCGTCGGCCTGGCGCGTGCCAAAGAGCTTGTGTTCACTGCGCGTTTCGTCGAGGCGCCGGAGGCGCTGGCGCTTGGTCTAGTGAACTACGTCGTGCCGGATGGCGAACTGATGGCGAAGACGAACGAACTCGCGGCCGACCTCGCGGCTGGCCCCACCTTCGCCTTCGGCATGGCGAAAAAGCTGTTCCACATGGCCAGCGGCCCCAGCTACGATGATTTCCTCGACTACGAGGCCTTCGTGCAGCCACAGCTTGACCAGACCGAGGATCACCGCGAAGGCGTTGCCGCCTTCAAGGAAAAGCGCAAACCCAGCTTCGTCGGACGGTAGTGGCCGCCATGCTTCCGTCGCAGCGCCATTTATTCGATATCCCGCGTGAGGTTTGTTATCTCAATGCCGCTTCCTGGGGTCCGCTGCCGCGCGCAACCATGGAGGCCGGCCGCGCTGCCGTGGCATTGAAAGGTCAGCCCTGGGCGGTTCAACCCAGGCGCCAAACGGAACAATACGAGCGCGCTCGCCGAGCCGCGGCGCGCCTGATCAATGCCGATCCAGACGACGTAGCGCTCATCCCATCGGTCAGCTATGGCGTTGCGACGGCGGGCAAGCTGCTGCAGCCACCCGTTGGATCACGGGTGTTGTTGCTGGCGGACGACCACTCCTCGCCGGTGCTGGAATGGCGCACGCGTGCCGCGCGACAGAACTTTGCGGTGGAAACCGTCGCTGCTGCGGAGAATCACAACTGGACCGGCGCGCTACTGCAGGCCATCGAACGCTCCGGCGCACCACCGGTGGCGCTGGCATCCATTTCATCCGTGCATTGGTCGGATGGCTGCGCGGTCGACCTCGATTGCATCGCCGTGGCGCTGCGCCGGTATGGCGCTGCGCTGCTGGTCGATGCGACGCACGGGGCAGGCGTGATGCCAATCGACGTGACAACGCTCGACCCCGATTTCCTGGTGTTTCCGACTTACAAATGGGTGCTAGGACCGTATGGCCGCGCGTTCCTCTATGTTGCGAAGCGTCGGCAGGACGGTGAACCGCTGGAGCAGACGGCAGCGGCGCGACGGGCGGTGAGTGCGGAGCATACGGTCTACATGCGGGACACCGCGTATGTGGACGGCGCCCGAAGGTTCGACATGGCTGAGCGCGACCATTTCATTTCATTGGAAATGGCATCGATCGGTATGGAACTGGTGGCCGCCTGGGGTTCCTCCGCGATCGCCGAGCGGTTGCGCATGCTGACGGATCAGCTTGTCAATGCGCTGCGCAACACGGGCGTGCAGGTGCCGGATGCACAAGTACGCTCACCGCATGTTCTGAGCCTCGGGTTTCGGAGCGGCATGCCCGAGGGGTTGGTCGATCGTCTGGCAGCGGCGCAGGTGTACGCCGCACCGCGGCTCGGCCGCCTGCGAATCAGCCCGCATGTCTACAACGACGATTTGGATGTCGACCGCTTTGTCGAAAGCTTTGTCCGCGCTGTGCGCGACTGAGCACGGATGCTACTGCGGGGCGCGCGGCGCCGAAGCAACTTCGGGCGCCGCAGCGCGCTGGACTATCCGTCCCAAACGCTGGACGGCATCGGCAGCTTTGCGAACTCCGCCTCGCCAAGCGGCCGATCCGGCTTGATTCCCGCCATGCCGAGCAGCATCATCCACTGCCTCACGTGCTGGCCGACATGCCAGGTCGTGCGCTCTAGATATTCATGCAGAAGTTGCGGCCCATAATAGGTCTGCACCGTCTCGCGGCCGGACCGGTCGGTCTTCGCATTCCACCAGGCGAGCAGACGCGCGCGCACGTTAGCGCCGTACGCCACGATGTCCGCCGTCGTGCGCATGTCGTCCGGCGGCCGCGCGGTGAGCTTCTCGTACGACAGCGCTTCGCCCCCCGCAACTTCGAGGAAGGTCTCCGGCACGCGGAACATGTGGTGGCCCAGCACGCGATAGCTTCGCGGCCGGTTTGGCACCTCGGTCTCCAGCCTGTCGTCTGGCATCTGGGGGATGAAGCGCAGCGCCGCAGCCAGGAACTCGTCGAGTCGCGCGATCAGCTCCGTGGGCGACAGAGCAGGTCCGGTCGTCTCGTTCAGCCCGAGGAACTTGACGACATGCGCGATGTTCTGCGCGAACACAAACTCGTCGCCCCGCGACAGCACGGGAACTGAGCGTGCGCCCAACCGTCGCAGCTCAGCCAGTCCGGCAGCATCCTCCAACACATTGATGGATTCGAACCCGATCCCCCGGACCGAGAGAAACTCTTTGAGTTTCAGGCAGCTCGTTCATCCAGGCTGCCAGAACACCTTCAGTGTCGCATCCAAGTGCCGTGTCTCCTCGTTCGCCGAACAGGTTCGCCCGGCGCCGCGACATCGTCAAGCATTGGCGGTTGTTCGCGACTCTGCCTATGGGGCAGATTGGCTGCGATGTCTGCTCCGAGTCAGACTTTGATCGTTACGCTGACCGATCTGCCGGCCACGATCCGTCTCGCCGGCCGCGTTGCGGCTTTGGCGCGTCGCGGCGACGTGATCCTGCTGGAAGGCCCACTCGGCGCCGGCAAGACTGAATTTGCCCGCGCATTCCTTCGCGCCGCGACGGCGGATCAGGCGCTGGAGGTGCCGAGTCCGACCTTCACGCTGGTGCAAGCCTACGACACGCACCTTGGCCCGGTGCACCATTTCGATCTGTGGCGGCTCGATGGGCCGGCGGCGCTGCATGAGCTTGATTGGGATGAAGCAGTTGATGACATCGTCTTGGTGGAGTGGCCAGACCGTCTCGAGTCGCTGCGCCCAGCGGACGCACTGAGCATTGTACTGCAACCGGGGCCGGGGGCGGCACGAACGGCCGTGCTGTCCGGGTGGCCCGACCGAATCGGTCACCTCGCATGACCCGCGCCGCGGCCGTTTCCGCGTTCCTGGCCAAGCATGGCTACGCCGGTGCGGGCGCGGTGCCGTTTGCCCAGGACGCGAGCTTGCGCCGCTATCTGCGGCTGACCGGCGGGCCGCGTCCCGCCATACTGATGGACGCGTCACCGCCCGAGGATGTGCGTACTTTCCTGCACATCGCCGCGCATTTGGCCGAGATCGGCTTGTCGGCACCCGAGATCTTTGCTGCGAACGAGGCGGACGGGTTGGTGCTGGAGGAGGATCTTGGCGACGCGCTGCTGTCGACGCTGTCGCATCCCCCCCCTCCCAACCCCCTCCCGAACGGGGAGGGGGAGCCAAGCGACCCCTGGGACGCGGCTATCGACACGCTGGTCGC
Source organism: Acetobacteraceae bacterium (assembly GCA_030039695.1). The sequence continues at coordinate 3,032 of JASHVB010000013.1, read as the reverse complement.
CCTCCAGCGCGCTGCCCCGCCCGCCGGCCTCCCAGCGTGGGACTCCAACGCCATGACACAGGCAGCCCTTGGCACGCTGCTCGATTGGTGGTGGCCGGCAGTGTTCCACTCCCCAGCGCCGGACAATGCGCGCGCCGACTTCGCGGCCGCGCTGGACGCAACGCTGGCCCCGCTCGCGGACGGACCACGCTGCTTCGTCCATCGCGACTACTTCGCTGGCAACCTGATCTCGCTGCCTGAGCGCCAAGGTCCGCGCCGCACGGGCATCCTCGACTTCCAGACTGCCGCCCTCGGGCACCCGGCGTACGATCTTGTCTCGCTGCTGCAGGACGCGAGGCAGGACATTCCCGCCGAGCTTGCGGACCGGGCGCTCCGCCGCTACCTCGCCGCGCGGCCAGAGATTGACCCCGTCACTTTTCAGTTCGCCTTTGCCGCCTGCGCTGCACAGCGCCATCTGCGCGTTGCGTGCCAATGGGTGCGCTTGGCGCAACGTGACAAGCGCCCACAATACCTGGCGCACGGCCCGCGTACCTGGAAGCTGCTGGCCGCAGCGCTGCACCATCCTGCTGCGACCCGGCTTGCCTCGGTGATGGATCGCTGGATCCCGGTCTCCACGCGCGGCAACCCGCAGGGCCACATCGCATGACGCTGCATCCCCGCACGGCGATGGTACTCGCGGCTGGTCTCGCCCAACGGATGAGGCCGCTGACCGGAGATACCGCCAAACCTCTGTTGACACTCGGCGGCAAGGCGCTGATCGATCATGCGCTCGACCGACTGGTGGAGGTCGGGGTGACGACGGTCGTGGTAAATGGATTCTGGCAGGCGAATCGCGTCGAGGCGCACCTCGCTGCTCGTACCCAGCCGCCCCACACGATCTTCCGCCGTGAGACGACGCTGCTTGAAACCGGCGGTGGCGTGCGCGCGGCGCTAGATTTGCTCGGGCCAGCCCCATTCTACGTCATCAACGGGGACTCGTTCTGGCTGAATGGGCCGCGCCCGGCACTCACCCGCCTGGCTGAAAGCTTCGACCCCGGCGTTGACGGTGTACTGCTCGTGCACCGCAGCTTTCAGGTGAACAGCGATGTCGGGCTGGGCGATTTCGTTGTCGACCAGCAGGGCGGACTGCGGCGTCGCCGCGAACGCGAGGTCGCACCTTACATCTACGCCGGCGTGCAACTGATCGCGCCGGAACTTCTGGCGGATATGCCGGACGGTCCTTTCAGCATGAACCTCGCCTGGGACCGTGCCATCGCAGCCGGGCGGCTGCGTGCGGTGGTGCACGAAGGGCTGTGGTTGCACCTCTCGACCCCGGCCGATCTGGTGGAGTCCGAGACCACCCTGGACGCCCGGCTGACAGGAGATACGCGGTGAGCCGCGATCTTTCTTCTCCTCCTCGCGCTTACAAGGGGCGCCGGGCAAGGGTGCCAGGTGTCGGCCCACGCCAATCGAAACCGGCAACAAGCTTCCCCGACCGTGACCCGCGTTGCGGCACAAGCCCCATAGGGGATGGGGAGGTAATTCCACGATGAACCTCTTCTTCCTCCCGCCTCACATCCCCTTCCTCGATGCGATCGCAGCCGAGTGGTTGTTCCGCGCCCCCGATCCACTGGACGCGGCGCAAGGCATGATCCTGCTGCCGACGCGCCGTGCCGCGCGCGCTCTCGCCGAGGCCTTCCTGCGCACCGGCAACGGCCGCGCGCTGCTGCTTCCCCGCATCACTGCGTTCGGCGCGCTCGACGACGCACCGCTCGCTATGTCCGGAGCGCTCAATTTGGCGCCGGCAGTCGAGCCTCGCCAACGGCTTGCCGCACTGACGCGGCTGATCCTGGCATTGCGGGGCCACGACGGCGCGCCGCGCACGGCCGAGCGGGCCTGGATGCTGGCAGTGGAACTCGCCCGGCTGATGGACGAGGCGGAGCGTGCCGAGATCGATCTCGCTGCGCGCCTGCCGGATGCCGCCGATCCGGCCTACGCCGCGCACTGGGCACGGACGTTGCAGTTCCTGCGCATCGTCACGGAGGCCTGGCCGAAATGGCTCGCCGACAACGGCCTGATGAATCCGGCCGCGCGGCAGGTGGCCTTGCTTGATGCCCAGGCCGCGGCATGGACAGCGGCGCCGCCACCACACACTGTGCTGATCGCTGGCACCACGGCAGGCATCTCCGCTGTTGCGCGCCTGCTCCGGGTGGCTGCCAATCTGCCGAACGGTCGCGTACTGCTTCCCATGCTCGACAAAGTGATGCCGGAGGAGGCATGGACCGCCGTTGAAGACACACATCCGCAGGCCGGGCTGCGCAGGCTGCTGAACAGCCTTGGCGCGGACCGTGATGATGTGCGCCCCTGGCCGATGGAGGCCAGCTCCATGGTACCGTCGCAGCGGTTCAAGACTCTGTCACGCGCGCTGCTGCCAGCGGCGGCGTTGCAGGACTGGCAACGTGAACCACCGCCGGCGCTCGACGGTGTCACTCGCCTCGCGGCCGCCGACCAGCAGGAAGAGGCCGCTTGCATCGCGCTGTCGTTGCGTGATGCGCTGGAAACGCCAGGCGCGACCGCCGCGCTGGTGACGCCGGACCGCGATCTTGCCGGCCGCGTCGCCGCAGAGTTGCTGCGCCACGGCGTCGTCGCGGATGACAGCGCCGGCGAGCCGCTCGTCGAAACGCCACCCGCCGTATTCCTGCGCTTGCTCACCCGCGCCGTCACGGGAGAGCTGGCACCCGTGCCTCTGCTCGCTTTGCTGAAGCATCCATTGGCTGCCGCCGGCCTGTCACCGGCCGCCTGCCGCACGGCTACGCGCACGCTGGAGATTGCCTGCCTACGAGGCCCGCGTCCGGGGCCTGGTCTGCCGAGCCTACGCCGCGCCCTGGAGCGCAAATCCACCGACCCAGCCGCGCACGACCTGCTGCGCCGGCTGGAACGCTGCCTGGAACCGACTCTGCCAGTTGCCGCCACGGTCGAAATGTCGCCGGCAGAAGCGTTCGCAGCACTGATCGACGCCGCCGAACGTCTCGCAGCCACTGATGACACGCCCG
>JASHVB010000626.1 GCA_030039695.1 Acetobacteraceae bacterium | reverse complement strand
CGGAGATCGCGGTTGGGCGTGTTGTCGTGCCGCGACCACACAGGTCGTCCCCTGACTGTGATTGCGCAGTGACGCCAGCCGCGAGGTAGGTGTCAGACGAGACGCCATGCTGGCTGGGGTGCGCTGCCCGCCGCCACCGCCCTCTGCACCACTCCCGCGTGAGAAGTGGCGCCCAGTCCCACCGCGCAGGTTACGGCTACGACAGCTTACGCTGGCGCTGCGTGGTCGCGTCAATCACGGACCGCAGTGATGCCTCGACGCCGGTTACTTTCGAGGACACATCCAATGCTCAGAACCTCTCAGGCGCCAGCCCGACTGGCGGAGGAATTCTGACTGATTATGAGACTGGGGTATTCGAATCCGTCGTCGCAGAGCCCCAAGTGGCAAGGAGAAACGCGATGGATAATGATGAAGGCGATCTGGTACTGACGCGTCGCGATGCGCTTACTGCAGGAGCGGCGGCCGTTTGCGGCGGTCCCCGGGGCACGCCATACCGGATGCCAGTGTGACCCTGCATGTCAACGGCGCTGTGCATCGTCTCGTCGTCGAGACGCGAGCCACGCTGCTGGATGTCCTGCGCGAGCGGATTGGCTCGTTCAGCACTAAGAAAGGTGGTGATCCGGGGGCAGTGTGGCGCCTGCACCGTGCATCTTGATGGGTGCCGCGTGCTTGGTTGCTTCACGCTCGTGCGGCAGTCTCTCGCCGCCATTTCCTTTCGTACATCGCTCATCGAAGACGTCGCGTGCGGCCTGGAGAATCGTAAGCGGAGCGCTGAGGCCACCTTGCGGCGCGGGGTGGCGGTGCGCTGATGGTGTGGCATGGAGAGCGCAGAGCCGAGACCCGAACGGGGCGATCGCGTAGCGAGCGGTCATAAGAGTGGTCATATGACCGCTCCGACGCAGCGGATCGAATTGATCACGCGTGACGATGCCTCTGTTGGTCACAAACGTTCCCACACTGCGGGGTCTGCGCCGAGCGTGTCCAATCCTACCAGAGAACCATGCCTCATTGCGAGAACCCAGGTGGCAGAGGGCGGTAGAGCAGGTTCTATTTCGGTGGTCATGGGACCCGGGCTCTGCTGGGGAGCAACCTGCCAAGGAACAGCCGGTGCAAGCTCAGTGTGATGAGAACGGGCCGATGCGCGTGAGCGCCTGGGCCCGTTTGTTGCGACATCCCTGCATTCTTGGGGCGGGGCGTCAGGACATGGGCGCAAGCAGCCGCTGGCCGGTTGATTCTCGCTCCATCCGGGCGAGCAACTCGTCGAGCTTGCTCAGGAACACCCGTAGCATTGGCGAGTTGTTGTCGCGCCGGTACCCGACCATTAGGTCAATTGTTGGTTGCTCGCCGCTCAGCTTGCGGCTGACCACAGACAGCGGCAAGACGTCCTGGATGGAGGCCGGCAGAAGCGCCACGCCGCGCGTCGAAGCGACCAATGAAATCGCCATGGAGAAGTTGTCGATCTCGAGGTGCGACACGATCTCGACGCCGCATCGACGCAAATACCCCTTGACCACGGCTCGCAGCACGCGCGGTATTTCGGATATGCCGATGAATGTCTCGCCGGCAAAATCTCTCGGATGCACTTCTGTCTTCGACGCAAGAGGGTGATCGCTTGGTAGAATGGCGACGAGCGGTTCCGTCTCCACCAGCTTGAACACCAGGTCAGCATCCGTCTCATGCCGCAGGAACGCGACATCCAGCGCCCCGCATTGAAGATCATTCGCCAGCGTGGTCGAGAAGCCGCTTGAGACCCTGATCTCGGCGCTGAACAGTTCGTCCCGTAGCAGACCCGTCGCACGCGGAAGCCAATCGGTTTCGTGCCCCACCAGCACGCCGACTGCGAGGCTAGGCTTCGGCGGGGATGCCGCTCTTCGTGCCGCCTCGATGGCCATTCGCGTCTGCGCGAGGACTAGTCTCGCATGCTCCAGAAACGCCTGTCCCGCTGCGGTCAATGCGATTCCGCGTACCCCGCGCGTCATCAGCGGGACTCCGACTTCGTCCTCGAGGGCACTGATTTGCCGACCCAGTGACGGCTGCGCCGTGTGCAGCCGCTTCTGTGCGGCGAGCGTCACGCTGCCCTCCTCAGCGACCGCGACGAAGTAGCGAAGATGTCTCAGTTCCATCTCACTGGGCCATGCTCGGCAGGCATGATACGCAAACCTACAAAGTCTTTTGCGACCTGGCAATTCACACCAGATGCTTTGCCGAAGGGCAGACGACGGACACAGCATCCGGACTGCTCCGGATTGTATGCCCGTGAGGCATGAAGTCTGGGACCAATGAGATGACCAGCTATACCCACGAGACCGTGCCGACTCAGTTCGTGGAAGCGAACGGCATCCGCTTTGGCTATCGTCGCTTCGGCAATCCTCAAGGCGTGCCGATCGTCCTCAACCAGCACTTTAGAGGCACGATGGACTATTGGGACCCGGCCGTGACCGACGGATTGGCCCAGACCCGCGAAGTCATTCTGTTCGACAATGCCGGTATCGCATCGAGTTCCGGGGAAGTACCCACCAGCATCCCCCGGATGGGCGCGAATGCGATCGCCTTTATCCGCGCCCTCGATCTTTCCAAAGTTGATATCCTGGGCTTTTCGGTCGGCGGCATGGTTGCCCAGGAGACCGTGCTGCACGCGCCCGAGCTGGCGCGCAAGCTGATCCTGGTCGGCACCGGGCCCCGTGGCGCGGACTATTCCTCCAGCAAGTCGGCGGAGATCTTCGCGGGCGTCTACGATCCGCCGGAGCATCTGTGGCTCGCCGTGCATTTCTCCCCGTCCGCCGCTGGTCGCGCCGCGGGGCTCGCTTTTCTGAAGCGTAAGCTGCGTCGCGCGGATCGTGATCCCGAGGTCAGCGAAGCCGCCGCCGCCCGCCAGCGTGAAGCGATTAACGACTACATCGCCGGTGGCGAGAGCGCCCAGGATCATCTACGGGACATCCGCCACCCCACGCTGGTCGTGCAAGGCAGCAACGACGTCATCATCCCGACGATGAACTCGTATGTCCTGCAGCAGAAGCTGCCGAACGCCCAACTCATCATCTACCCGGACGCCAACCACGGCTCGTTCTACCAATATCCTGACCTGTTCCTGCAACACGCAACGCTCTTCCTCGATGGGTGAGCTTTGCGGGCCGCGAGGGCCCGACACCTTCAACCGAAATCTCCGAAGCGATGCGCGGACCAGCGCCGCGAAACGCGGACTGCGGTCGCACATCAATGCAGCACGAAGGGAACGCGAATCATGACGACACTTTCGGGGAAAAGCGCTTTGGTCACCGGCGCTTCGCGCGGCATCGGCGCGGCGATCGCCAGGCGGCTTGCGGCCGATGGCGCCAGCGTGGCGATCACCTACACCAAGGGCGCTGACGCGGCCGCCAAGGTGGTGAACGACATCGAACGCGACGGTGGCAAGGCGATCGCGATTCAGGCGGACGCCACCGACGTCAAAGCTGTCACGGCCGCGGTCGAAAGGACCGTCGCGACGTTCGGCCGGCTTGATGTGTTGGTGAACAATGCCGGCACCGCTATTCCCAAGCCGTTCGAGGAAACCACGCTGGACGAGATGGATCGCGTGATCGACCTCAACCTGCGCGGCGTATTCATCGCCACCCAAGCCGCACTCAGGCAAATGCGGGATGGCGGCCGTATCATCACCATCGGCTCCTGCGTGGGCGAGCGGATGATGACGCCGGGTCTCGTGGCTTACGCCGCCACCAAAGGTGCCGTGAAAATGTTCACACAAGGATTGTCGAGGGAGGTCGGCGCCCGTCGCATCACAGTCAACAACATTCAGCCAGGTCCCATCGATACCGACCTCAACCCCGCGACCGGAGACTGGGCGACACCACAGATCACCAACACCGCGCTGAAGCGTTACGGCAACGTCGAAGACATCGCCGAGATGGTCGCGTTCATCGCCGGCCCGCGAGCTGCCTACATCACTGGCGCCAGTCTGACCGTTGATGGCGGCACCAACGCGTGAGGGAAGCCGTCATGGCCGCGCTTTCCAGAAAGACCGCACTTGTCACCGGCGTCTCACGTGGCATCGGACGCGCCGCGGTCATTGCCCTCGCCAAGGGCGGCGCACAGGTTCTCGTTCACTACGGCCGCGGCAAGGCCGAGGCGGAAGCCGTCGTCGCCGAGAACGGTGAGGCGGGTGGCCGCGCCGTTGCCGTCGCCGCAGACCTCGTTGCACCTGACGGGCCGCACGCGCTTGCGCGCCAGGTCCGGGGCATCGTCGGCGACCGGTTGGAGATTCTGGCCGCCAATGCTGGCATCTCCAAGGCAGTGCCCGTCGAGGAGACCACCGTCGAGGATTTTGATCGCCTGTTCGCGGTCAATCTCCGCGCTCCCCTCTTCCTCGTGCAGCAATTCCTGCCGATCATGCGTGAAGGCGGCAGCATCGTGTTGGTTTCACCGCTGGCGGCGCGGGCCGCCGTCGGCACGATTGCCGCCGACGCAGCGACCAAAGGCGCGATCGACGCGCTGGTGACGCATTTCGCGGCGGCGCTCGGGCCGCGCGGTATTCGCGCGAACGGTGTCGCGCCTGGCGTCGTCCAGACCGACGTAACGAACTTTACC
>JASHVB010000625.1 GCA_030039695.1 Acetobacteraceae bacterium | reverse complement strand
GCGCCCGCAATTAGCGTCAGCGCGACATATGCAGCATCTTCGAATCTCCAGGTTTCGGCGACGGCGAACCGGGCCGCCTTACGAGGGGCGGCTCTTTCGTTTGGGCCGGGCGCTGTCAGGCGGAGTTTGTCACCTCGTGGAAGCGGGATAGCCCCGCTTGCGAAGTTCGTTCCTACAGACCTCGCAATCCGTGGTCACAGCAATGGTGTGACGATCAGCTTCGGCGGCCTGCGAACAGGGAATACGATTGGCCCCGACGCTCCGCGCGCACCATTCGCAATAACCATCAGGCGCAGTTTCCTGCATAACTGCCTCCGAACCATCCACGACCGCCGAAGCGGACAACTTCTTGTCGATGCCAGTGGAGGCAAGGGTGGGGCGCACCTCGGTCCTCGGATGGAACCAAGCGTTCACGGCGTCGCCACCATCAGGCCGACCACCGCCTTTGCCCCGCCACGATCCCCCGGCGGCGAAGCTGGCGTCCTTGTCCATCCCCGACGGCCACGGCGTTGTGCGTTGGTATCGCGCTGCCATAGGACCAGTTGTACGTGAAGCATCCAACCCCTCCAACTGCAAGCGTACCGACACCCCTGCCGCTGGCAGCGGCTCCCGGAATGAGCGACCCTCGGCTTGCCACCCAGCAAAGCGTGCAACGCGGCCGCGCGTCGGCGGGCAATGATTTCCTTCGCGCTTCAAAATTCATCTCGCTGATCGCCGAGAACCTGCAGCGGGCGGGAGTGGAAAAATCCGGGACGGTCGGCTCATTCCGGCGACCCATCTTTCGCTGGCCGCTTAACAGGCCCGGATTTTTCCACTCCCGATGATCGGCCACAGGCTTGACCCCGAAGCGCTCGCCCGGTTTGAGTGTTACAGAAACCGCAATCGGGACGGGGTCGGACGCCATGACGGGCGAGACCAACGACGCGGACACCGCTACTGACCGGCTGGAAGCTGCGCTGGAGCGGTTCGCCGCGCTGGCTGGCACGCGTCGTTCCACGTCCGACGTGGAAGATTCGCCGCCAAGGCCTGCAACTTCTGCGGCGGCGGAGGAAATTGCCAGCCGACTCGATGGCTTAATCGATAGACTGCGCGCGGCCCTTGATCGCCCGGAGGGCGGTGAATGTTCTCGGGTAGGCCAGCGAGACAGAGAAGTCCTCGTCGAATCAGAAACTTACCGCTGCCGTTCGTACAGTGCCTTCGCCAAATGTGCGCCAGAACCGTCCAAACGGTAACGTGACAAACGGGCCGCAGTTCAGAATGCCACTTGCACCTTCATTGATTGTCTGCGGTTGGAGGCCAGGTCAAACGCGCGCCGAACTTCCGCTAACGGCAGAACTGCGCTGAGCAGCGGGCGCACATCGATCTGTCGCCGCACAATGGCCTCCACCGCCCAGGCAAATTCCTCATGGAAGCGGAACGTACCACGAAGGTTGAGTTCCTTCGCGACGAACGTGTTCAGCGGCAACCCGGTCTCGGCGCCACCCAGGCCAAGTTGGACCATGACCGCACCCGGCCTGGCCGCGGCAGCCGCCGCGGCGATCGCGGCCCCAGCCCCCGAAGCCTCCAGCACCACGTCGAACGTCCCCTTGTCTCTGCCATACGCGGCGAGACCGTCGGGATGCTCTGCCATATTGATGGTGCGATCGGCGCCCAGGGCGCGCGCGATTGCCAGTGGTTCGTCGAGCAAGTCGGTCACGACGACCTCGCGCGCTCCGCCGTGCCGCGCGACAAGCATGCAGAGCGCCCCAATCGGACCGCAGCCGGATACCAGGACCCGCTTTCCGATCACCGTGCCCGCCTGGCGTGCTGCGTGTAAGCATACCGAGAGCGGCTCGGCGAATGCGGCCTCCGTCATGTCTGTCCCGGGTGGCAACGCCTGAACCTGGTCCTCGTCGCACGTCAGCTGCTCGCGAAAGGCGCCATGAACATGAGGCATTCGCATGGCGCTGCCGTAGAAGCGCATATCGAGGCACTGGTTCGGCATGCCCTCGAGACAATAGCGACAGTGGCTGCACGGCGATGAAGGATTGATCGCAACTTTGTCGCCGACAGCAACCCGTGTCACGCCCGGCCCAACATCGGCAACGGTGCCGGCAATCTCATGGCCCAGGACCATCGGATGCTGGATACGTACCGTACCGAACCCGCCATGATGGTAATAGTGCAGGTCCGAGCCGCAGATTCCTCCGGCAGCAATCCGGACGCTGACTTGCCCCGGACCGGGCGCCTCGGTGGGCCAATCATCGAGCCGGATGTCGTGCGGGGCGTGGATGACTATCGCTTTCATCGCATGCTCTTCCATTAATCCGTCGCCGCCAGGGCCTGCTCAGTGAAGGCTTTTTGCAGCCATGGCAATGCGCGCACAGCCCTCCTCAAGGACGTCCAGAGAAGCTGCGATCGAGAGTCGGAAATAGGGTGAGAGGCCATACGCCGCGCCGGGGACAACAGCCACGCCCGCTTGCTCGAGCAGGAACATGACCACATCGCCATCGTCGTTCAGCTTGCTTCCGTCAGGTGCGATCTTGCCAATCAGCCCGGCGCAGTTGATGTAGAGGTAGAAGGCGCCGACCGGCGGCGTGCAGCTCAGCCCCGGAATGGCGTTGATCCGAGCCAAAACGGCGTCCCGGCGCTTGCGATAGACGACCACACTCTCAGCGACAAAGCTTTGGTCGCCATTCAACGCCTCGGTCGCCGCCGCTTGGCTTATGGAGCAGCAGTTGCCGCTGGACTGCGACAGCATCGTGTTCATGGCTTCGACGATGTCCGCCGGACCCGCCGCGTATCCGATGCGCCAACCCGTCATCGCATAGGTCTTTGAAACGCCATTCACGGCCAGCACGCGGTTTCGAAGTTCGGGCACCGCCTCAAGCAGATGGGGCGTGCGAGCTCCATCGAAGCGGATGTGCTCATAGATGTCATCGGTCATGACGAGCACATGCGGATACGCAAGCAAGACCTCGCCCAATGCTTGGTACTCGGCTTTTGTATAGCTGGCTCCGGTCGGGTTGCTTGGCGAATTAATCAGTAGCCAACGTGTGCGTGAGGTGACCGCATTCGCGAGCTGCGCCGGCGTCAACTTGAACCCATTCCCCTCTGGGCACCGCACCGCGACGGGTACGCCGTCGCAGGCAAGGACCATGTCAGGATAGGACACCCAGTACGGTGCCGGGATGACCACTTCGTCGCGCGGCTCCAGCGTGACGGCCAGCGCCGTGTAGATCGCGCTCTTGGCGCCATTGGTCGCGATGATCTCGTCGATGTCGTATTTCAGCCCGTTCTCGCGGTCGAGTTTGGCGGCAATCGCTTGCCGCAGCTCCACGGTCCCGGCCATCAGCGTATAGCGGGTTGCCCCTTGCTCCATCGCCGCCGCCGCCGCGGCCCGGATGTGCGCGGGGGTGTCGAAATCGGGCTCGCCGACAACCAGGTTCACGATTGACCGACCGGCCTGGCGAAGCATGTTGGCGCGATCGGCCGCGCCTGTGCTCGGAGATGGCTTGATGCGCGCAACTCGGCTGGCGATGCGGGACGGGATGTGCAGAGCGTTAGGAGCGTCATTCATGCCCCAACGCTTAGGCCTCGCTTTGGAGGCGGTCCAAGAGGAGTTGCGTCTGCCGAAAGAAGCGATGCTTATGGCTATGGCCGCGCGATTGCCCTATGTCTTATGGGTCGGGAGACGCCCATGAACTTCAACCGGTTGAGGTATTTCGCCAAAGTCGTCGATGTCGGCAGCATGACCCAGGCCGCAGACCTGCTCCATATCGCTCAGCCTGCCCTCAGTCAGCAAATCGCGACCCTGGAGGCGGAGGTCAAACAGCAATTGCTGGTCCGCACCAAGCGGGGCGTCTCCGCGACCGAGGCGGGCAAGACACTCTACCGGCACGCGCAAGCAATCCTGCGCCAGTGTGAGCAAGCCCGCACCGACATGGCGGCGGGAAGCCGCAACGTGTCAGGCCGGGTCTCGGTCGGGCTTGCTCCGGGAACAGCGGCGGCGACGCTCGGACTGCCATTGATCCGAAACCTCCGATCACAGTACCCGGGGATAATTCCATATCTCAATGAGAATTACGGAACCACCCTGTCGGAGCTGATCATGAGCGGCCGCATGGATCTGGCGATCCTCTACGGCGACCGGACAATCCACGGTTTGAGTTTCACACCGCTGCTACATGAAGAGCTTTATCTGATTGGGCCATCGGCCACGGCGGATCCGGTTCCCGTAGCGGAAATGGATGGCATCGAATTGTTCTTGCCGCGACCGTATAATATCGTTCGCAAACTGGTGGACGAGAGCTTCATGCGCGCCGGGATCGAGTTCCGGCTGATCGCCGAAGTGGAGTCCGCAATGACCCTGAAAGCGGTGATCGCCGAGGGTTTGGGCGCCACCATCCTTCCCTGGTCCATGGCCCGTGAAGTTGTCGGTGATCGCCAGTCATGGTGCCGGCACATCGTGGATCCGGTCATCAGGGCTCCATTGACGCTCTGCCAATCGGACCATCTGCCGCTGTCCGAGCCAGCCCAGATCGTCAGGGCGATCCTGCTGGATCTGGTCGCCGGACTGCGCACGGATGCATTTTGGCCGCACGAGAGCGGCGATCCCGGCGCCCCATAAGTCCGTCCTATCGCGGCAAAGCCAATCCGTCTTATCTCGGCTGCCCGTCGCCAACTAATGTGCTCGAGCACAAGCAGGATGCTGACGCGCCGGCGATGCATCCGACCGCGAGGGCGACGTAAACCATGGATCGAGACGTCATCAAGCAACTGATCGAGGCGTTGGCGGCCTCCGACCTCGTGGAGCTTGAATACCGCAGCAACGACGAGACGCTCCGGCTTGTCAAGCGTGCCGCCGTTGCAGCAGCGCCGCCTCACACTGTGCCGGCCCAGCATGGCGGCGTGTCCCCTGTCCCTGCTTCGCCGTCACCGCCGCGCTCCGAACCGGAAGCGGTGGTCTCCAACGCGATCGTGGCGCCGATCTACGGGATCGTTCATTTGCAGGAAACGCGAGGCGCGCCGCCGCTTGTAGCCCTTGGGCAATCGGTGACCGCTGGACAGGTTCTTTGCTTAATCGAGGCAATGAAAGTGTTCAGCGAAGTACGTGCCGAACGCGACGGCAAGATCACCGCCGTGCTGGTCCAATCCGGCCAGGAAGTCGAGGCCGGGCAATCGCTGTTTCAATTAGACTGAGAAGAGCAGACCATGTTCGACACAGTCCTGATCGCCAATCGCGGCGAGATCGCGCTCCGCATCCAACGTGCGTGCCGAGGACTTGGCTTGCGCAGTGTTGCCGTCCATTCAGAGGCCGATGCCGGCGCGCCCTACGTTCGGCAAGCGGATCAGGCCCTCTGCATCGGCCCAGCCGCAGCTTCACAAAGTTATCTGAACCAAGCCGCGATCCTGTTCGCAGCAAAGGTCAGCGGCGCGCAGGCAATCCATCCAGGCTACGGGTTTCTTTCCGAGAATGCCGAATTCGCGGCGCGTGTCGAAGACGCCGGACTCATCTTCGTCGGCCCCAGCGCCGCCTGTATAAGGACCATGGGCGACAAGGTCGCGGCCAAGCGCGAAATGCGCCGCGCCGGCGTGCCATGCGTGCCGGGCCCTGACGAGTCGCTTCCCGACGATTCGTCCCAGATTGAAAGGATCGCCGGCGGGATCGGCTACCCGATCATTATCAAGGCGGCGGGCGGCGGTGGCGGACGCGGCATGCGCGTTGTCGAACGCCCCGCTGCCTTGCCGGAGATGCTGGCGCTTACAAAAGAGGAAGCGCGCCGAACCTTCGGCAACTCTGAGGTGTATATCGAAAAATTCCTGTCGCATCCCCGCCATGTCGAGATTCAGGTGATCGCCGATCGTCACGGCTCGGCGCTATGGCTGGGAAGCCGGGACTGCTCAATGCAACGCCGTAACCAGAAGGTCATCGAGGAGGCACCGGTGCCCGGGATTCCCGCCGCGGATGTCGCCCGTGTCGGCGGACGCTGTGCCGAGGCGTGCCGCCGCATCGGCTACTGCGGCGCCGGCACCTTCGAGTTCCTGTTCGAGGACGGCCAATTCTACTTCATCGAAATGAACACGCGCATTCAGGTCGAGCACCCAGTGACCGAGATGACCACGGGCATCGATATCGTGCAGCATCAGCTCCGCATGGCTCGTGGCGAATGCCTGTCATTCGATCAGGCCTCTGTTGTCTGCCGAGGTCACGCCTTCGAATGTCGCATCAACGCCGAGGACCCTGACAGTTTCACGCCGTCGCCTGGGCGTATTGCCGAATGGACGATGCCCGGCGGCTTCGGTGTGCGCGTGGATAGTCACGCTGGCACTGGATACCGCGTGCCGCCGTTCTACGATTCCATGATCGCCAAACTGGTCGTGCACGGCGCGACCCGCGAAGACGCTCTGACCCGCCTGCGCCTGGCGCTGTCCGAGATGGCGATTGGGGGCATCCGGACAAACCTGCCGCTGCATCAGGCGGTTCTTGAAGATCCAGCGTTCAATGCGGGCGGTGTCGATATTCACCACCTCGAGCGCTGGCTGGCTCGGAGACGCCAAGCATGATGATCCCCAAGATCAGTCTGCTGGGGACGACAGCACTACTGTTCGAGGCGCCGGCGCCTGCCGCGCTGGAATCGCAGCAGCGCATCTGGGCTCTGGCGCAGCTCGCCGCGGAGTGGCCAGAGATCCAGGAGGCCGTGCCGGGCGTGAACAGTCTGATGCTCACGTTTACAAATCCGCCACGCGATCTTGGGCCATTGAAGGCGAGGCTGCTGGATGCATGGATCGAGGCCGAACCCTTGCGGCTGCAGGGGCGCATCGTCGAATTGCCGGTGCTTTATGGCGGCGATGGCGGACCGCATCTGGCGGACGTACTCGCTTATACCGGCCTCGGCGTCGATGAGCTGATCGACCGGCATACAACCCCGCTTTATCCGGTTTACGCGATCGGCAGTCATCCCGGATATTGCTATCTCGGCGGCATGGACGAACGGATCGCGACACCGCGCCGCAAAGTCCCGGTGCTGAGAATTCCCGGAGGCGCCGTCTCGATCGGCGGCACGCAGACCGGAGTTTCAGCGTCGCCGGGCCCGAGTGGCTGGAACACGATCGGCTGTACCTCACTCTGCTTCTTCGATTCGGCAGCATCGCCCCCTACGGCGTTGCAACCAGGCGATGCGATCAGATTCCACGCCGAAAAGTTGATACGGTGATCGAGATCATCGCCACTGCCGGGCTTGCGACGGTGCAGGACCTGGGGCGCTACGGCAAGCTTCGTTACGGCGTTGGCCGGTCCGGTGCGATGGACCGCCTGGCGCTGGCCGCCGCGAACCTCCTGCTTGGGAATAACGAGGGTGCTGCCGGAGTGGAAGTGCAGCTGTTTCCGTTTGCCGTTCGCTTCACCTCGGACTGTGGTTTCGCGATCGCCGGTGCTGACTGCGCGGCGCAGTTGGACGGACAGGCCCTGCTGCCATGGTCAGTCTATCCCGCCTACGCGGGCCAGGAACTCGTGCTCGGATTGCCACAGGGATCCACTTTGCGTGCCAGCCGGGCCTATCTCACGCTCCCCGGCGGCATCGACGTGCCCGAGGTGCTGGGCTCTCGCAGCACCCAGTTGCGCGGCGCGTTTGGTGGCCTGGCAGGCCGCTTTCTGCAAACTGGCGATCATCTGCGGGCCGCGGCTCCGGATCCGGCTAACATCACTGCCGGGTTTGGGCTGGTGCCGCCATCCGTCGGCTTGCCGTTGCAGGTGGGCGAGCGTCCCGCTATTCGCGTGCTTCCCGCTGCCGAATACTGTTGCTTCACGCCTCGCTCGAAAGAGATCTTTTGGTCGGGCGAGTGGAGGATCACCGCGCAGAGCGACCGATACGGTTATCGTCTGGCGGGTACTGCTCTCGAATTTGCCGAGCCAGTCGAGATGCTGTCGCACGGAATCGTACCGGGCGTGATCCAGGTCCCATCCGGCGGCCAGCCGATCATACAACTCAGCGATGCCCAGCCTTCAGGCGGGTACCCCAAGATCGGGACCGTTATCGAAGCCGACCTGTGGCGGCTTGGGCAAGCGCCGATCGGCAGTTCCATAAGGTTCGTTGAAACCACCTGGGACGATGCCATTGCCGCGGAACAGGAGATGCGTGCCTGGCTTACGGAGTTGGAGCGGCTCATCGGACTGCGACGCGCGCAAGCAACCGGGGGCCGCCCTTGATGCCTGGACTTGCCGATCAGATCCGCGAACTCGACTGCTGGCTGGAGGGAACGGACATCGAGCTTCTGGAGCTTGATGTTGGGAAGGACATGATTCGCCTCCGGCGCGAGGCATCCCGCCAGAGGTCGGCGCCGCCTCCATCGGTGGCAGCCGGCATTGCGTCATTCGAGATCACGGCGCCTTCGGTGGGCATTTTCCGCCGCACCCATCCAGTGCGAACGGCTCCTCTCGTCCAGCCCTCGCAGCAGGTCGGGGCGGGCGATGTTGTCGGGTTGCTGCAGATCGGTGCGCTGCTGGTCCATGTCGTCGCGCCAAAGGACGGGATCGTGATCGACATCCTCGCCGAGGACGGCGCCGCGGTCGGCTACGGGACTGCGTTGATGCGCGTTGTAGAGAAAGGGAGCAGGAATGGCTGAGATCGACCTGAACGCGGACCTGGGTGAGGGCTTTGGCCCCTGGCAGATGGGTGATGACAAAGCCCTGCTTGGCCTTTTGTCGTCCGCCAACATTGCCTGCGGCTTCCACGCGGGCGATCCCGCCATCATGGACCGCACGGTTCGGGAAGCGCTCGATCGTGGCGTTGATGTGGGCGCCCATGTCGGATTCCCCGATCGGCAGGGTTTCGGCCGCCGCGTGATGCAGATCGAACCGGCCGAGCTGACGAGCATCGTCGTGTACCAGCTCGGCGCGCTCGCCGGAATCGCCCACCGGGCCGGGCACCGGACGACCCATATGAGCTTCCACGGCGCGCTGGGGAATCTGGCAGCCGCGGACGCAGCACTGGCGGATATTCTGGTGCGGGCTGTCGCCGAATTTGATCCCGGCCTCATGATCCTGTCATCCACGTCACGCGCGATCGAGGATGCGGCGAGCCGGTATGGGCTGCGTGCTGCAACCAGCTTTCTCGCCGACCGCGCCTATGACGACGACGGATTGCTGGTTCCACGAAAACTGCCAAATTCGATCGTCAAGGATCCCACGGCGTGCGTCGAGCGCGTGACCCAGCTCTTGCAAGATGGGACGGTCACAACCTATTCGGGCAAGCGCCTCGCCATGCCTGCCACCTCCATCCTGCTGCACAGCGATACGCCGGGGGCGCTCGCGCTCGCCGGCGAGATCCGCGCCGCGGTCGAGCGTTCCGGGGCGCAAGTCGTGCCGCTCGCTCACCAAAAGCGCGCTGCGACATAGGATCACCTTATCGGCCCACAGCCGAATAGTCTTGGCCCGCGCGCGGCGATTTCGCCCACAATAGGCCTTACGGGATCAAGGTCCGAACATGCCGATTTCCGACTATCGTACTGCTCTCGTCACCGGTGCCTCCTCAGGGATTGGCGCCGCGGTGGTCGAGCGGTTATGCCGTGAAGGGCTCACGGTTCATGCTCTTGCACGCCGGGCTGACAAGCTGCGTGCACTTGCGGCCCGCACCGGCTGCATTCCCCACGCAGTGGACGTGAGCGACTTGCAGGGCATCACCCGCCTGGCCGAGGGCGAAGCGTTCGACATCCTGGTGAACAGCGCGGGCGTGGACCGGCCCGGTTCGATTCTTGACGCCGATGCGGACGGCGTCGATCTGCTGGTCGATGTAAACCTGCGTGCCGTGCTGCACCTGATCCGCCTCATCGTGCCCGGCATGGCGGCGCGCAATCGCGGGCACGTGGTAAATGTTAGCTCTATTGCCGGGAGCTACCATTTCGGTGGCAACAGCACTTATCACGCCACCAAGGCCGCTGTGCACATGCTATCCCGCCAGTTGCGAATCGACCTTTACGGCAAGCTGGTTCGCGTGACCGAGATCTGTCCAGGCCGGGTTGCGACGGAGATCTTTGCCCACGTGCATGGCGACAGCGACGCGACGCGTGAGCGGTTTCTTGACGGATTCCTGTTGCCGGAGGCCTCGGATATTGCGGATGCCATTGCGTTCGCCATTGCCGCCCCCACACGCGTGAACGTCGGCCTTATCGAGATCATGCCGACGCTGCAGGTTCCCGGTGGACTGCAGACGATGCGTCCCGACCAGACGGCGTGTTAAGGCCAGAAAAAGGGGCTGCCGAATGAATGCCTTCGATCTTTCGGCGGTCCTGAAGCCAGAGTTTACGGCGATGATCTTCGCCGGCATCCGTACCACATTCATCGTGTTCGCAGGTGCCTGGCTGCTAGCAATCTCACTAGCCATGGTGCTGCTGACGATCCGCCTCACGCCGTCGCCGATCACACAGCGTGCGGTCGCCGCCTATGTCTCATACCACCGCAATGTGCCGACCCTGGTGCAACTGATGGTCTGGTACTTCGGCATCTGGAATGTCCTGCCCGACGCGACACAAGGATGGCTTTCGAACCATAGCGGCGAAGTCATCTTCGCCATCATCGCACTTGGTCTTTGTCAGGCGGCATTCTTCAGCGAGGACCTTCGCTCGGGGCTGCGGGCCGTTGCGCCCGGACAGTCCGAAGCGGCCCGTGCACTGGGTCACTCCTATGTCGGCTCGATGCGCTACATCATTCTGCCGCAGGCCATCCGTAATGCGATCCCTGCCCTGGTAAACCACACTGTCTCACTGTTCAAAAACACCAGCCTCGGCATGGTCATCGGCGTGACCGAGATTACGCATGTGGTTCAGGAAATCGAGAGCCGAACCTTTCGCACCTTCGAAATCTACGCGACCGGCACTGCGTTCTATCTGACTGTCTCCCTGTTGCTGATGGCGGCGGGCGCAGCACTGGCCCGGCATTATCGTTTGGCGGCGGCGCGCTGACATGATGAGCGTCATCGACATCGTCCGGGACAATTGGCTGCTGCTGCTGATCGGCCAATACCCGCACGGCCCGCTGGGCGGCATCGCCGCAACGCTCATGCTGTCGATGCTTGGCATCTTGCTGGCATTCCCGGTGAGCATCCTGCTCGCGCTCGCGCGGCTCTCACCGGTTGCGGTGCTGCGCTGGCCAGTGACCGGCCTCGTTTATACCACCCGCGGCGTGCCGCTGCTGATGATCATTCTGTGGACATATTTTCTGCTGCCGGTACTGCTCGGCCGGCCCGTCTCTGGCTTCGTCACCATGCTGTGCACGCTTGTGCTCTACGAAGGATGCTATCTCTCGGAGGTGGTGCGGGCCGGTATCGAGGCGCTCCCGAAAGGGCAGACTGAGGCGGCGAGGGCACTCGGGCACGGCTACTATAGCAGGATGCGCTACATCGTCCTGCCGCAGGCGCTGTACAATATGCTTCCCAGCATGCTGAGCCAATTTATCTCGACGATTCAAGATACCACCCTTGGTTACGTCATCAACGTTCAGGAACTGACCTTCGCTGCGAATCAGATCAACAATCAGCTTCTGACCAAGCCCTTTCAGGTGTTCTTCATTCTGGCCGTCACGTTCTTCGTCGTGTGCTTTACCTTGACCCGGCTCACTCACCTGCTGGAACAACGCGTTGCCGCGCGGCGCCGCGGGACAGCAGACCAGCCGATTGCTCTCAAGGCCACCCTCACCGATGACCTGCCGCTGCCGACAGGGGAGGAGCTTCTGTGATCGAATTCTCGGGCGTCAACAAATGGTACGGCCATTACCACGCTCTGTGTGACATCAACGCAGAGGTCAAAAAAGGCGAGGTCGTCGTCGTCTGTGGGCCGTCGGGCTCGGGCAAGTCGACGTTGATCCGGACGGTCAACCGGCTCGAGGCAATCCAGTCGGGCTCGCTGACCGTCGACGGCACTGATATCCAAGCTGCGTCGAACAAGGGGCGCGCACTCAACCGCATGCGCAGTCGCATCGGCTTCGTATTCCAAAGTTTCAACTTGTTTCCGCACCTGTCGGTGCTGGAGAACATTGCCCTCTCGCCCATGAAGGTTCTCGGTGTGAAGCGCGAAGAAGCGCGCAGCAGGGCCATGCGGTTGCTCGGGCGGGTTGGGCTCGCCAACAAGGCAGGGTCCTTTCCGGCGCAACTTTCCGGCGGGCAACAGCAACGGGTTGCGATCGCACGGGCGCTCGCGATGGAGCCGCCAGCGATGCTGTTCGACGAGCCGACAAGCGCACTCGATCCCGAAATGGTGGGAGAAGTGCTCACCGTCATGCGTGGTCTGGCGGATGACGGCATGACCATGATGTGCGTGACACATGAAATGGGTTTTGCACGCGATGTCGCAGACCGGGTCTGGTTCATGGACGCCGGCCGCATCCTCGAGGCCGCGGAGCCGGAGACGTTCTTCCGTTCCCCGCAGCATCCGCGCGCACAGCGATTCCTTTCCGACCTGCGTAGCCACTGATCCATCCGATTAGGGAGTCTGAACCATGTCTCGCATGACGCCCGTCTGCCTGGCCCTCGTCTGCCTAGGTAGCGCGGCCGCGGCACAGTCCGCGCGCGCGGACCAGTGGGACGACATCATGCAGCACAAAGAACTCAAGTGCGGCACGTTCGCTGATGTGCCGCCCTTTGCAGCGCCGGATCCGAAAACGCGAGAGATGGTTGGCTTCGATGTCGATATGTGCCGCGCGCTGGCCAAGCATTTTGGTGTTTCGGCTTCGATCACGCCGCTCTCGGTCGAGGCGCGCGTGCCGGAAGTGGAGATGGGCCGCGTCGACGTGACGATCGCCAATCTGGCCTATACCACCAGCCGGGCAAAGGAGATCGATTTCAGTGACCCATACTATGTCGCCAAGGAGATGCTGACGGTTCGTGCCAATAATCCGGCAACGACCCCCGCCGACGTTAAGGGCAAGCGTGTCAGCGCCGCCAAGGGCTCCACATCCGAGCTCTCGATCAACCTGAACGGCTCCCAGCCGGTGACCTTCCAGGATACCGGGTCGGCCTACATGGCACTGGAGCAAAATAAGGTGGTCGGGATGGTCGCCAACACCATGACGATCACAAAACTTGTCGGCCAATCGCAAAAGTCGGGCGTGCCACTCAAGATGATCAAGGACCCTATGCTGCTTGAGCCGATCGCGGTGGGTATCAAGAAGGGAGAGCAGCGGTTGTGCGATAAGGTCAACGAGGCGCTGTATGCCATGGACAAGGATGGCGAGATCAATGCGATGTGGAACAAGTGGCTGGGGCCCAATACCGAGTTCAAGATGACCCGTGACGATCACGTGCAGTCTATCTCGGCGATTCACTTCACGCCGATTCCCTGAAGCGCGCTAAACCTCACCAGTACCCGATAGTCATTCATGCAATCTGAAGCGATCCAACTGTTCGATCTGACGGGGAAGCGGGCCTTGATCACCGGATCGGGCCAGGGCATCGGCCTGGCTCTGGCGGGCGCTCTGGGGCGTGCGGGCGCGACGGTTGTTCTGAATGGGCGACACCTGGACAAGCTTGAGCATGCTGCGAAAGTATTGCGGGACCACGACATCATGGTCGAGCTGGCTCCGTTCGACGTGACGGACCAGGAAGCCGTCATCGCCGGCGTGAGCCGGATCGAATCGGAGTTCGGCGCGATCGACGCGCTGGTGAACAATGCCGGAATCCAGCGGCGAGCGCCGCTGGAAGCGTTTCCCGCCGAGACGTGGCGCGAACTCATGCGCACCAACCTCGACAGTGTCTTCTTCGTCAGTCAGGCCGTCGCCAGGCACATGATCGCCCGCAAGCGCGGTAAAATCATCAACGTTTGCTCGGTGCAGAGCGAGCTGGGCCGACCCTCCATCGCCCCATACGCAGCGAGCAAAGGGGCGATAAAGATGCTGACCAAGGGCATGTGCGCCGATTGGGCCCCGCACGGATTGCAGGTAAACGGGATCGGACCCGGGTACTTCGCGACCGAACTCACCCAGCCGCTCGTGGAGGACAAGCAATTCACGGAGTGGTTGTGCAAGCGAACCCCGGCCGGGCGCTGGGGCAAGGTCGAGGAGCTTGCCGGGGCTGCCATCTTTCTGGCTTCATCCGCCGCGGATTTCGTCAACGGACAGATCCTGTACGTGGACGGCGGCATGACGAGCGTCGTCTGACAAGTCCGCGACACTGAGATCAGGCAGATCAACGGAACTTCAATCGTGCCCACAATACTTCAGGTGACCTCAATTCATCCCGATGCCCAAGCGAGATTGGACAGCTCCTACGACGTGGTTCATGCCGAGCTGCCGAGCATCGATTCAGATTGGCTGGCCCGGAACGCG
>JASHVB010000624.1 GCA_030039695.1 Acetobacteraceae bacterium | reverse complement strand
GCGCCGCGGCGCGCAGGACGGGCGAGCCGGACGCGACATCCCAGCCACCGAGCCGCAACGGGCGGAACGCACCACCCAACTCCAGCTCGCCCTTCAGCAGTCGCGCACCGCGCCCCGGATCGCCCGGCCAGGGATCACGCACCGGCAGCGCCGGCGCATCGGGGACACGACCCATCCGCAGACTGGGCAGCCGTGCCATGACACGGCGGGCGTCGCGCAGCCAGCGACGCGGATCGGCCCCGCTCATCCCGCCGGGCGCTCGCCGCGCAGGGCGGCGATTGCCGCCGCATAGTCGGGAGCGCCAAACACGGCGGTGCCGGCGATCAGTGTGTCGGCGCCCGCGCCGATCACCTGCGGCGCGGTCGCGGGCGTGATGCCGCCGTCAACCCCGAGCGCGATCGGATGGTCGACCGCGTCGATCATGCGCCGCAACGCCGCGATCTTCGGCAGTTGCGACGGCAGGAATTGCTGCCCGCCGAATCCAGGGTTCACCGACATCACAAGAATGATGTCAACCAGATCGAGCACCCATGCAACGGCCTCGACCGGGGTCGCGGGGTTCAAAACCACGCCGGATTTGATCCCGTGCGCCCGGATGTGCTGCAGAGACCGGTGCAAGTGCGGTCCGGCCTCGGGATGCAGCAGCACATGATTCGCGCCCGCCTCGGCAAAGGCCGGGATGTACGGATCGACCGGTGCGATCATCAGGTGCACGTCGAATGGAAGTTGCGTGTGAGGGCGCAGTGCTTTCAGCACCGGCGGCCCGAAGCTTATATTGGGAACGAAATGACCGTCCATGATGTCGAAGTGCAGCCAATCGGCGCCGGCGGCTTCGACCGCTGCGACTTCCTCGCGCAGGCGGGCAAAGTCCGCAGCAAGAAGACTCGGGGCGATGGTGACGCGGTGCGAAGTTTGGGACATGGGGGGTTTCTAGTGCCGTTGCTGGGTTAGGGGGAGAGGCGGGTTAAGGCGGACGGTGCGGCACGGGCCTGTCCCGCATTGCGGCGAGCAACACGGCGAGGCGGTCGCCCAGTCCGCGTGGCGCCGGCGGCGCTGACCAGCGTGCCAGGTCGCGCCGCGCCAGCACGGCGGGCAGAGCCGCCGCGAGGGCGCTGCGCGGCAGCCGTGCGGCACCGGCTCGTGCGAGCAGTGCCTGACCTTCCTGAGCGAGGAGGGACAACACTTTGCGAACCGGCGGGGAAGCCGGCGCGGCCACTGCTGCCTCCGGCGAAAGCCCGTGCGCGCGCAGCAGATCCTCCGGCAGCAGACAACGGCCGCGCGCTGCCAGCGAGGGCGTGGCACGCACCAGCCCCGCCACCCCGTATGCCGCGCCGAACACCCGCAGCTGCTCCGGCTCTGACGCGCCCAGCGCGCGCCCCGCAGCCACCGCCACGCCGCCGGCGACGCCCATCACATAATTGCGCCATTCCGCCAACGTTGCGATCGACGGGTCCGCCTCGATCTCCCGTGCGGCGATCAGCGCCAGCAAATCGCTCCGCAACAGCAACCCATTGGCAATCGCCGCGGCCAACGGCGTTGCCACTTCGTGGCGTCGCGCCGCACCCTCCACCACCTCGCGCCACCACTGCAGCCGGATCAGCGCCAGGGGCGGCTCGGAGACGACCTCGCGCGCCCGCGCCAACTCGTGATTGAACGCATACAATGCGAACAGGCCATCGCGCCGCGCCGGCGGCGCAAACAACGCCGTCAGGAAACGATCCGGATCGTGCCGGCGCACGAAAGCGGCCAACCCCTCGTCCATGCACGCGAGTTGGCGCGACCCGTGCGGCGGCGCAAGCAGCAGTCTTTGGCTTTGCCCCGAACCGTGACCCGGAGCGCTGTCCTCTCGCACCACCCGGCAAAGACTTTGCCGGCGCAATCCATTTGTTTGGCCGAACGCAAAGGCGTGGATCACCGCGGCATCGCCACAGTGATCCGCGGCTTTGCAGTCAGCCAAACAAACGGCTCCAAGCGCAACGTCGTTGGCGAGGTTTTATGCGGCGCAGCTGGTCGGTGGGCGTCGGGGCAAAGCCCCTCTCTTCCGCGCCTTGACGCCCCGGCGGGCGGGTCATAGCTAACCGTGGCTCCTGTCGAACACCGTCGCTGCACCAGCAACCTGCGGAGGATGCTCCATGGCTTTCGAACTCCCCAAACTGCCCTATTCGACCAACGCGCTCGCGGCCCGCAAGATGTGCCAGGAGACGCTGGAACTGCATCACGGCAAGCACCATCAGGCGTATGTCACGGCACTGAACGGATTCGTCGAGAAGGATGCGTCGCTTCAGGGCAAGTCACTCGATGACATCGTGAAGTCCACGGCCGCCGCAGGCGGACCGGTGTTCAACAACGCTGGTCAGCACTGGAACCATATCATCTTCTGGCAGTGCATGAGCCCCTCGGGCGGTGGCATCCCCGGCAAGCTGGAAGCGAAGATCAATTCCGACCTGGGCGGTGTCGCGAAGTTCAAAGACGAATTCAAGGCCGCCGGGGTGAGCCAGTTCGGCTCCGGTTGGGCCTGGCTGGTGCTGGCGCCGGACGGCAAGCTGAAGGTGACCAAGACGCCGAACGGCTCCAACCCGCTGGCGACCGGCGAAGGCAAGGTGCTGCTTGGCTGCGACGTCTGGGAGCACAGCTACTACCTCGATTTCCGCAATGTCCGCCCCGATTATCTGCAGAACTGGCTGGATCACCTGGCGAACTACGAGTACGCGGCTACGCAGCTCTGAGCGGGGCCTGCATTGACGCCATGCGGCGGGGCGAGGAAAAGCCCCGCGCATGGAGCAAGTGGCGGCATCCTGGATTCTGAGCGAGGGCCTGGCCGGTCTGCAGGCCCAGGCGATCGGGCTGGCTGAAGCCGCTGGCCTCAACCCTGAGCTGCGTGTGCTTGCGCCACCGGCGCCGTGGAAATGGTTCGCAGCGAAGCTCTGGCCGAAGCCGCTGGCAGCAGTGGCGGAGGCGGTGCGCGCGCCGGTGCCGCCTTTGCTGATCGGCTGCGGCGGCATGGCGGCGGTGGTCGGTGCGGCGCTGCGGCGCGGCAGCCGATCGGTGGTGCAGGTCCAGCACCCGCGGATGAACCCCGGCCGCTTCGACCTGATCATCGTGAACCGGCACGACCAGCTGACCGGGCCGAACGTCGTCGTTACGCGCACGGCGCTGCACCGCGTGACGCCGGAGCGGCTTTCCGCGGCGGCCGACGCGTGGCGCGACCGCTTCGCGCATCTGCCGCGGCCTTTGGTCGCGGTTTTGGTTGGCGGCAGCAATGGCCGTTTTCGGCTCGACGCCGCAGTTGGCGCACGGCTGGCGGGCGATGTCGCGGCGATGATGCAGCGCGACGGAACCGGCGTGATGGTGACGCCGTCTCGCCGCACCGACCCGGCCGTGACGCGCGTGCTGACCGAGACGCTGGCGCCGCTCGACGGCTTCGTGTGGGATGGCAGCGGTGAGAATCCGTATTTCGGAATGCTGGCCCTGGCGGATGCGATCGTGGTGACGATGGACAGCGTATCGATGGTGTCGGAAGCGGTGGCGACCCAGGCACCCGTGCTGCTGGCCGAGCTGCCTGGCCGCTCGCGGCGCATAGAGGCGTTTCACCGCGCGTTGCTCTGCGAAGGCCGGATGCGCATGTTTGCCGGCCGGCTCGAAACGTGGAACGCGGTGCCACTGAATGACACGCCGCTCGCAGGCGCCGAATTGCGACGGCGGCTGGGAGTCTAGACGTGCTGCCGATCCAGACCTTCGACAACCGTTCCGGGGGCAACGTCACCTATAAGGCACTGGCGCATCCGCTGGCCGCCGAGGCGATGGCGCGGCTTTACGCCCGCCTGGCGCCGCCGGTCGCGTTGTGCGATCCCGACGGCATCGCCGAGGCCGTGGTCTGCCTGCATCCCGGACTGCCGCATCCGGCGTCCCTGTTCGCGCACGATGTGACGTCGGTTGGTACGACGCGTGCCGGGATGGTGGCCCAGCCGCTGACCGAGCTGCCCGCCAGTGGCGTGCGCAGCGTGCTGATCGCTGCGTTCGACGCCGAGCGTATTGCTGCGCGCATCTCGCATCTGGTGCCGCGCGGTGCTGCAGTGCGGACGCTGGACGAAGCGAAACTGCCCGATGCGCTTCTGACCAACCGCGCACGCTATCTGGACAAGCTGAATTTCGCGACGAACTTTGCCTTCTTTCGGGACGAGAATGGATTGTCCACTCGCCTGGTGTCGGCAAATTACTGGGCGGCTTATGGCGCGCCCGGCATTCGCCTGTGGCTTCGCTTGTTCGGTGCCGACGGCGACGTGCTCGCCACTTGGGAGCGGGACTTGCCCGCCGGACCCGGTGGTTTTTCAATCGACAGCCGTGACGTGCGGGAACGCTTTGGCCTGGATGAATTCACCGGGCAGTTGTTTATCCACGCGATTGGCGCCACCGGGCACGACGTGGTGAAATATGCGCTCGATACCTACGCGTCTGACAACGGCGCGAGCCTGTCGTGTACGCATGATGCGAATGCCTGGCCCTCCGATCGTTACGCGGGCTTGCCGGCGCCACGTGAGGACGAACGTGTGGTGCTGTGGGTGCAGAACAGTCACGCTGCGAGGATTGGTGGCGGCGAGCTGGCATTGGACAGGATGGGAGCGGATAAGCCGGTACCGTTGGCGAAATCGATTGCGCCGTTTGCCAGCGTCGCGGTCGATGTGGCGGAATTGCTGCCCGACGTGCGCTGGCCAGCGCAGATCGAGCTGCGCGCCGGCCGCCACCTCGTGCGGCCGCGCTATGAAGTGCAGCGCGCCGAACGTACCCGTATCGCACACGTCAACGTCGAACGCGCCGATTTGCGTTCGGATCCTGCCATACCGTCGTTACCGGAGACGCTGGGCCGCGGCTATTTGCTGCCCTTCCCGATTCTGCCGCGCACGCGCTTCCGCAGCATTGTGCAGCCGACGCCGATGGCGGAGAGCCAGGCGACGCTGCCGGTGCGCCTGGACATGTTCGACACCGAGGGGCGCAAGGTGGCCGAGCGATTCCTCGGCTGCCTGCCGCGCGGCCACGGCGTTGCCGTGGATTTCGATGACGTAGACATCGACGAGGGCCACGCCGAGCTGGTCTATGACTTTCGCGACGGCGGCGCCGCCGACGGCTGGCTGCACGCGTTGTTCCGTTACGAGGACAGACAGAACGGCCACGCGGCCGAATCCAGCTTCGGCGCGCATATCTTTAATACCATCATGACCTACCGCGACGAGCCGCAATCCTATTCCGGCCCGCCGCCGGGGCTGTCCACGCGATTGTTCCTGAAACTCGGGGATGCGCGGCGCGACAGCTTCGGCATACTGATCTACCCAGCCTCGGCGCCATGGCACGCGCGATCGGACACGGTGCTGCAATTGCATTCCGGCGCGGGCACGCTGATCGCCGAAGAAGGTATCGCGATCGCATGTTCCGGCTCAACCACCGTGTGGCCGCACCGTCTGTTTCCCGCCCCGGTGGTGCGCCAGGCTGGTGGCGACGGCTATGTGCTGGTGCGTGACACGACTTGCCGTTTATTCGGCTACCATGGCCTGATGGATGCGGCCGGTAGTTTCTCGCTCGATCACATGTTTGGATTTTAGCCGGTCCGCAAGACGGCGAGTGCTAAACGCCGGCCATGCATTCAGGACCAGGAGCGTTGCGGTTTCACCGATCGCGTCATCGCGCTGATCCGATCCAGCCCGCCGATGGCACGCCGCCGGCCGGCGCATCCGCGCCGGCGGCCCACATCGCCGCACCGACAGCACTCACTGCGCGCGCCATGGCTGGTGTCGAGGATGATGCCTCACCGGCGATACCTCACCCGCCAGCGGCGTTGCGTTCGGTGCTCGATGAACTGATCTGCGAACTGCACGCGGTAGCGGCATAGCAGCCCGCTCGGCGCGCGAGGGGACAGCCGGCAGAGCGTGCGATCGCGGGCCTTGCGTGCGCGGATCAAGCTTCATGGTGCCTATCAACGTCGGCGGTGCTCATCACGCACGCGAAACAGGGTGGCGATAAACGCCTCGTGGCGTGCCCGCCACGGCCTCGCGTCGGCGTTTCCGGTTGCGCCGCGCGAGCCGGTCCTCCCATTCATCGTCATCGCTGATCATTCCGATGGGCAGCCACTGTTGGAGATCGACGCGCCAAAGGCCGATCTGTGCAAGCCATCCGCGGACTACGATCTGCCCGACTGGATCAAGGTCGCCCTGCTTCGGCCCGACCCGAGCGGAGTGAGGTCGTGGTCAGGACCCAGCCTTGAACGGGTGGCGGCTGCCGGCGGGTGCATCCGCCGGGGCGCAGCGCGAGCAGCCCGGCTGGACCACCCTTGGCGCCTCGCTTCACGTGCGACGTTAACCTGACAGCGCGCTCTCCGCGGCCAATCGTGCCGACGCAGAGACGGCGGTCCCGTTCTTGCCGGAGCCGCGATACGCGGCCACGACATCGGCAAGCCCGGTATGAATGGTCGTCTCGACAGACATGCCAACCCGCAGCAACCGGGCAAGCGGCTGGTTCGGCGCCACGATGATCCGCACCGGCAAGCGCTGCACGATCTTGGTGAAGTTACCGGTGGCGTCCTCAGGCTCCAGTGTCGCGAATGTCATGCCGGTCGCGGCGGGAACGCCCGCCACGGTCCCCTTCAGATCGATATTGTAGGCATCGACGTGAATCTGGACAGGCTGGCCGGCTCGAACGTGTTGGAGAGCCACCTCGCGGTAGTTCGCCACGATGTAAGCCTGCGCGAGCGGCACGACAGCCATCAGGGCGGCGCCAGGGCTCACGTAGTTGCCCACCTGAACGCTGCGTTCTGCGATCATTCCGTCGACCGGAGCGCGGATCCTGGTATAGGACAGGTTCAGTTTGGCTTGCCGCAGCCGGGCCGCATCCGCGAAAACCGTCGCCTTGGCCGCCGCTTCCTGTGCCTGCAGGACCTGCAACTCGGTCTGGGACGCGTTCAGATCGGCCTGGGCGCCGTCGAGGGCGGCCTTGTCCGCAAGCAACGCGGTATCTCTCTGCTGCTTTTCCTCGATTGTACCAGCCCCGGACGAGGCGAGACGGGTGTAGCGCCAAGCTTCGGTCTGCGCGAAGCTGAGTTGTGCCGCGGCTGCCGTCACCCGCGTTTTGGCCTGGTCGATCACGGCCGCTTGGCGCGAAACGGCCGCGGCCGCGGTTCCGACCAAGGCCTGATCTCGGGCATACATGGCCTCGGCCGAGGCCACGGCCGTGCGATAGTCACGGTCATCGAGTTCGGCCAGAACCGCGCCGGCTTTGACGATATCGTTGTTGTCAACCCCGACCGCGACGACCTGACCGGCAACCCGTGGTGCGATCGTGGCGTAGTGCACCCGTACATACGCGTCGTCGGTCCAAACGTTAGGCTCGGGAGCATAGATGTGCCACGCACCGACCACGGCAAAACCCACGACGACCATGGCGGCGACAGCCCAGGGCCAGCGAGCGGCAACCCCGGCCCAGCGCGAGGAACGCTGGGCGAGCGTCGTCTTCTCGTATGGCCGCGACAACCGTTCCGGGGCCGCGGGATTGGAAGCTGGATGCAGTGCAGTGTCGTCGGCGAGCATGGAGGCCTACTTCTTCGAGAACAGGATGCGCGGGGGGTAGGTCCGGACGGGCAGCACCAGCACGACAAGCATGAAAATGATGCAAAGTGCAGCCATGATCAGGAACGTGTCGGCGGTGGTCAGTACGCTCGCCTGCTGCTCCAGCATTTGCGCAAATCGCTCCAGACTGCCGCTCGCGCCGGGTTGGCCATTCGGCAGTAGCGGCGCAGGGCTTTGCGGCAGCAGGCTTTGAGCCTGGATCGTGCGAAACCAGCTTTGACCGGCCTGATCCACCAGCCGGTCCGAATGAAGCGCGCCACGCCATCGCGCGACGAGGGCGATGAGCCAGGTGCCGGCAGGATCGGCCAGACCGCGGACCCCATTGACCAGCGCTGCGGCGAACGGACCTTCCTCCGGCCCCCGCACTGCGTTCGTCGCGAACATCAGCATCGGGACCGCGATCATCGGCTGACCGATCATCTGCAGGTATTGCCAGAGGTAAAACTGGTCCCGCTCCCAGGACGCGTTGACGCGTGCACACCCCAGACAGGCCGCCATCACCAGGGCAAGGCCGCCGAGCATCACGGCGCGCGCATCGATCCGTTTGTGGTCAAGCACGAATGCCACCGCCGGCAATAGTACGAACTGACCAAGCGAAAGCACGGTATCGATCCCCTGCGCCTGTAGGGGCCGGTAGTTCTGGACTGTGGCGAGAAACTCCTGCGGCACCTCTGACGACGACAGGCTGATAGTCAGAAAGAGTGTGAGGCCGATGACGCCGAACGCCAGGTTGCGCCGGCCCAGCATCTGGATCTTAAGCAGCGGCAACGGATGGAACCACTCGTTGAGAATCAACAAAGGATAGGCAACCAGGCTCGTGAGCGCGAGGACGCAGATTGTTGGTGAGTTGAACCAGTCGTCGTGATCGCCCTGCAGCATCAGGGTGGTCAGTGCGCCCGAGCCCACCAGCATTAGCAGCGCTCCCCGCCAGTCGAACTGCCGAAGCCGCTCATAGTGCGGCGGGTCCTGGGGTAAACCGTACCAGACCAGCACAGCCGCGATGGTGTCGAGTGGGATGGCTTCCAAGAACACGAAACGCCAATCACCCATCACGTCGGTCCACAGGGCAACAAGCGAGATACTGATGTTCGGTGTGAACGTGATCGTGAGTGCATAGATGGCGAGTCCGTAAATGCGGATCGGCGGCGTCAGCACGCGGAGCGCCGTGGCCATCAGCAGCGGAATCGTCAAGCCACTGCTAAG
>JASHVB010000623.1 GCA_030039695.1 Acetobacteraceae bacterium | reverse complement strand
ATTCCCCTGGGTCTCCTCGTACGGCAGCGACTTCAATTTCGATTTCGGCGTCTCGTTCACGCCAGAGGACATGGCCGCCGGCCGCGCGATCTACAATTACGGCGAGGTGATTCGGGAAAGCCAGGATATGTTCGGCACGAGCATCTTCGTGCAGGGTGACGACGGCGCCATCTTCCACACTTATTCGACCTACCGCCGTGGCGTCGAGCTCTTGATGGGCGCTCTTAACTGGCTCGATCTCGCTCCCAAGGGCCGCAACGAGGGCGAAGGCGCGATGAGCTGGGTTCGGCGCCACGATGAGTATTGAGGCGGGCGGCATTCGGGTAAACGCCAGTCTAGAACGGTCGACCCTCGAGGGTCTGGCCGAACAACCCGTTGTCGGTTCGCAATGCTGAACGACGGAGAGCGCGAAGGGTTATGGCCCAATCTTTGTTGCGCCGCAGCCGGCATTCTGCTTTCGGACGAACCTGCATTCGGCTCCATGTTCCTTGGTGGACGTCGACTTCGGCTGCGGAGCGGACGCCGCCTTCGGCTTGGATGGGTGCAAAGAACACGCCGGGCCGGGCGGCGCACGTTGATGCAGTGATCGGTTGTAAAGTCATTGAGCATCCGCGGCGGCGGGCCGGAATGGCACGTTCTCGTGCCATACCCTGCCGTCGGCAAGGTAGCTGCTGAGCGGCAGCACGTACTCCGCAATGAAATCGATCACGACCCGCACGCGCGGCGCCAGGTGCCGGCGCGACGGATAGATAAGATAGATGTTCTCTCGCGGCGGCGCGAAATCGGCGAGCAATGGGTAAAGCCGCGCAGTACGAACGTCGTCGAACACCAGGCTGTCCGACACTTGCGCGATGCCATAGCCTGTGAGAACTGCGCGGCGCACCGCTTCGCTGTTGTTGGCACGAAATGCGCCAGATACCT
Source organism: Acetobacteraceae bacterium (assembly GCA_030039695.1). The sequence goes on along the minus strand of JASHVB010000623.1, from coordinate 4,030 downwards.
GCACCTCGATCCGGCCGTCCGGGCCGCTGAATCGCCAGCGCGTGCTGTCTGGCCCTCGCTCGTGCACGATGCAGGTATGCTTCGTCAGGTCGGTGGGATGCGACGGCGCGCCGTGGCGCTCGAGATAGATCGGGCTGGCGACCACGATGCGGCCGAGCGTGCCCACCACCCGCGCGATCACTGAGCTGTCGGGCGGGGTGGTGCCGATCAACGCCACGTCCAGGCGCTCCTCGATCAGATCGCCGAAGCCGTCGCGGATCACGAACTCCACCTTCAGGCCCGGGTGGCGCTCCAGCAGTCCGGTTACCCGCGGCACCAGCAAGTTGGCCGCGACGACCGGCAACCCGACGCGTACCAGACCGGTGGGCGAGGCGCGGTGCCTCCCCAATGCGCCTTCCATCTCCTCGGTGGTTTCGACGACGTGGCGTGCATAGCCAAGCAGATCCTGGCCATCCTCCGTCAGGCTCAGGCGGCGGGTGGTGCGGTGGAACAAACGGATGCCGAAATGCTCTTCCAGTTGACCGATCAGCCGGGTCACAGCCGAGTGGCTACTGCGGTTCTGCCGTGCAACGGCTGCAAAAGAGCCGCTGTCGGCCACGCGAACGAAGGTCGTGAGGGCTGCCAGCAGGTCCATGATTTCCTCAGATTCCGCACAGATGAATTGCTAACGTGACGAATTCCATCCGCGGGTGCCGAAGTCTATTTAGGTTCCGTCAGCCACTCGGAAGTCAAGCATCGGAATGGAACTGACGTCCACAACCGGCCCACCTGGGGGTGGCCTGTGACAAACGGAGAGCAGTCATGAAGAAGTTCGTCCTTGCAGCCATCGCGGCCCTGACATTGGGTATGAGCGTGGCCTCTGCGGCACCTCGGATTGGCGATGGACTCAATGCCAACCCGTCGAGCAATGTACTGACCTACGGCGTCGGCGCCGGCTAAGGCGCACCACATGCGGGGGTACGAGAAAGGCCGGCCAATGCCGGCCTTTCTCGTGTACCGCTCGCCCTGTCAGTTCCCTGGTCGGTGCATGACGTGCAGTTTGCGCCGCATCGGTTCAGGCGGCGGCGCTTTTGCATAACCGCTCGGTCAGCGCGCTCGAGGACCGGCCGATTCGTGGCGGTCGGGGGCGGGTGCGTCGGTGCGCCTCGCGCCTGTGGACCGGTGCCCCCGGTATGACACGCAGCGCTGCTCAGATACCGGCGAACACTGTCCGGCCAAGGTAGAGCAAGACCGCGACACCAAGTGCAACCATCAGCCCTGCCAGCGCCAGATCCACGCGGTCTCGGTCCGCGGTGGGCTCGGTGCTGTCGATTGCCCGGCTCGTGCGAACGAAGCGCACCGCTGCGAGCGCGACCATCAGCGTGCCGACGAAGATCAGGACGACGCCGACGGCACCGCCGAACCCGCCACCCGGAATCCGGATGGTCTCACGCTCGCCTGGAAGCGACCGGGCGGCGATCTGCAAGAAGAGATCGAACTTCGCCACGAGGAATCCGAATGCCATCACGGCAATCGCGGTCCGCACCCAGGCGAGGAACGTTCGCTCGTTCGCAGCGTGATCGGAGAAATTACGAATCATCTGTGATTCTCACCGCGTGGTCGGCCGCTTTCCTGGACCGATACCTAGCCCTCGGCCAGAGCGCGAGAAATACGATGGAAGGGCGCCGCACCCCGCGCCAAGCGTCTGTTCTCAGCTCTGGGTCATTGTCGGTCCGAAGCCCTATCCGGGCGAAGACACCTGCCGCGCGGAAGCGATGCAGCATGGCGAGCCGATCCCCCGAGACGGGAGCCTCACGTCCCATCGGCGCGCGGCAGAGTTGCCAAACGTAGTGAGGGTTGCGGCACCCGCGTCCCGATCCGGGCGGAATACCAAGAGATCGCGCAATGCCTGGCTAGCGTCTGGGAGAAGTGAGAAACGCCAATCCTCTGGTCCGCGGGGTTTTCGAGGGTTTTCCGGGTCGTCAACGTATCGCCCGAATGGTACGGATCGGACGTGCGCGACAGCGTGAACTCATCGGTGATCCCGTGGATTGGTGTCGCATCGGATTGCGGCCGTGGTCGGCCAGAACGTTCAGCGCGGCACGCTGACGTCCGGGGCTGCCATTCTTCGCTCGGCTGCCTCCCGCAGGTCCCAGCGGAACGCGAATATGCGGCCGTCTCCCGCCAGGTAGAGTCTTCCGTCGGCCACCATCGGCGTGACGAAATGCCGCAGCTGCGGCAGCTTATCGCTCGCGACCACGGCCTGCCCCGTGTCGCCACGAAATCCATGCAGCCGTTCGTCCCCCTCCGCACCGGCAACCCAGACGATCGGGTCCGCCTCGGCACCCGCTGTGGTGATGATCGGGATACCCCGGCCGTTGATCGGTGCGCACCAGACAGGGCGCAGCCCGGTTGGGCCGATCGCGAGCGCCACGACGGCGGTCGTGCTGCGCCCGTCCGGGCAAATGGCGCCGGGAGAGCGGAAGGCGACCAGCGTCTCACCGCGCACGCGATAAACCACTGGCGCCTGGATGATCGGCCCGTTCGCCACATGGCGAACCGCCAGCGCTCCACCGATGCCGCCAAGGTTGTCGCGGTCGAGCAGATAGGCATTGCCATCCTTGCCCAGCGCGAGCAGCCGCCGCACACCGCCGGGCAGGTCGATCGGCAGCGGCATCGTGCCGGCCAGGTCGAGATCTTCGTCGTCCAAGGTGGCGTAATCGCGGGGCGCGAAGAAATCGTGCGGATCACCGCTGTGTGACAACGCGGTGGTCGCACGGAATGCGCCGATGCCGTCGTCCCATGGGGCAGCTGGGCTCGCGTCGCGCTCGGAATTCCCGGTGGTAAAATAAACCTTGCCATCCGCAACGCTGATGCCGCCCGGCGACCAGATTCCGGCTTTTCGTCCGCGCGACACCCAGGCCGCGGTCAGAAGCGGCGGGGTGGTACCGAGGCCGACCACCATGCCATGATAGTCCCCGCAATCGCCCGCATGGCCGCCGAAACCCACGAACACGTCCCCGTCCAGCAGCGCCAGCGCCGTACGCTGGTTCTGATAGAGCGGGACGAAGTGAATGCCGCGTCCGGTCAGAGCGACGCCTACGTCGATTGGCCAGCCCGGCAGCACGGACCCATCGGTGAGTCGCAAGCCGAAGACGTCATGCCGCGGGCCGTGCACACCTGCCACGACTGCGTCGAAGAACACGGCGCGGCGTGTCGGATCAATGACCGGGGTGCCGGTGATGCCGAGCGGGTCGATGTTGGTGCACGGCAGTGCCGCAGCGGGGACCGGCGCGCCAACACGGGTTTGCCACACGATCTGCCCGCTGGCGGCATCGAGCGCGGCCACCACATCGTCTTCGGTCGCGACGATCACCAGCCCGGGCCCGCCCTGTGGCGGCTGCCAGAAGAGGGGCTGAGCGTAAATATGGCCGGCGACCCGCCCATCGAACCCGGGATCGGGCTGGAGGCGTGCCGCTGCTGCCCATGTCAGGCCATCAGCCTGGTAATGGCCGCTGCGCGCCGCGTCGGCGTGGTAGGTGAGTACATCGGCTGGCGCCGCCATCGCGGCCACGGCCCGGATCAATAGTCCCACTCCGAATGCCGCACCGATCAACCCGCCGCGCACCGCGGTAGCTATGGTTCGGATCATTCCAGTTCTCCTCGGCGCGGCACGTAAGGCGGCGGTCGAGCGAAGCTATACCGAAAGCGGCGAAGGGATGCGACGGGGCGGGGAATGACGGGGTCGGCCACCCGCGCGGTGATCCAGCCACCAGCAATCACGGTGGCGCGCCTCGGGTAGACGTCTCCCCGCAACGCGCCGGAGGATGCGGGGATCGGAGGTGGGCTCCAGCTCACGTTCTGACCGAATCTACACAATTCCCCTTGGCAGTCCCGGGCGAACGGCTGCATGGTTGCCGGGTCCCGGCCACCCGGCGCGGGAGAGAGCAGGCCAGTGCCTGCCGCCGAAGGCGCAACCGGCCCCCGGAAACGCTCAGGCACAAGGGACCGCGGCGGGATAGGGACCTCTGGAAAGATGGCCGGCGCCATG
>JASHVB010000622.1 GCA_030039695.1 Acetobacteraceae bacterium | reverse complement strand
AGCTCGGACATCTGCTCGATGGAGTCTGCCGCCTCGCGCGCGACGCGATAGGCCTGACCCATCTCGCATTTGATCATGACAAAGATAGCTCGCATGGCGCGCCCTCCAGGCAGCGGAGGGCGCTACCATAGCATTTTGCCACACCGTGTCAGGCAGTGGCGCCCTGACGCTCGGCGAGCATGGCCAGGCGATGGCTGGCACGACCGAGGCGACGCAGCATCACCGGCAAGGGCGGCTCCGCCGGTAGCGGACCATCGCTCCGGAAGTCTTCCCAGTCTGACCACTGTCGCTGGTCGAGTAACAGCACGCGGCGGCGGTCCTCGGCATCGATCTGCATCTGATCGCCGAGGTCAGCGTAAAGCCGCCACTGGCTTCGCGCCAGATTGTCCATCGCTTCCCAACTCAAGTTCTGCAGCATACGGCCCTCCAGTCGTCGCGAGGCACGTAGTCCGATCCGATTCGAAGGCGGGAATGAGCAGCGGCGGTGGCCGAAACGTGGCAGACCAACACCGGCTCGTGACACAGCTTCACGACGCGGATAGGACTTTCACGCTGAATTCAGCGGGAATGCTTTTACAGCACGGTTGCAGATGGCGATGCATGTCACGTGCCAATACCAAGGGACTGCCGTTCCCGCATGCGGGACGGGTTGGGGAGGGAGTGCGATATCGCTCGACCCTGGCCCTCGCCGGTCCCGCAAGCGGAAAGGGGGCTTACTGCATCGTTCCGCGCTGCCTATTGTGCATGCAAACGCCCGAGTGGGAGGCAGGGATGGAATTGGCTCAGGCGCGTAAGGCCCGGATCACGCCGCGGATGGGAGGTCGCATCCTGGCGGACGCGCTGGTAGCGCAGGGTATCGACCATGTCTTCGAAGTGCCGGGGGAAAGTTTCCTCGACACGCTGGATGGCCTGTACGGCGTTCGTCAGAAGCTGAAGCTGGTCACCTGCCGCTTTGAGGCCGGTGCGGTGAACATGGCCGAGGCTTACGGCAAGCTCGCTGGCCGCCCCGCCGCAGCGTTCGTCACGCGCGGACCTGGCGCGTGCCATGGCTCGATCGGCGTGCACATCGCCATGCAGGATTCGACGCCGCTCCTGTTGTTCGTCGGCCAGATCCCGCACGAGGACGCCGGCCGCGATGCGTTCCAGGAGATCGACTATCGACGCATGTTTGGCTCCGTCGCGAAATGGGTGACCCAGATCGATCAGGCGAAGCGCATCCCTGAGGTCGTCGCCCACGCGGTCGACGTCGCGGTGTCCGCTCGCCCGGGCCCGGTGGTGGTCGCACTCTCCGAGGAAATGCAGCGCGAGACGGCGGCAGTGCCTGACCTGCCGCGCGTGCCGGTGGCGCCCGCGCATCCTGATCCGGCGGCATTGCAGACGATGCGGGCGATGCTGGCGAAGGCGAGGCGCCCCGTCGCGGTCCTCGGCGGCTCATGCTGGACCGATGCAGGGCGCGCGGCGGTGCGCGATTTTCTTAGCGGAAACGACGTCCCGGTGACGGTCGGATTCCGCCGCCAGGCAAATTACGACGGCACGTTGGACAATTTCGTCGGCGATCTCGGTGTGGGCGCCGATCCAGGGCTGATCGGTAAGGTGAAGGACGCGGACCTAATTCTGGCGATCGGCAGCCGCCTCGGCGATGCCGTCACGCAGGGCTACACCCTGCTCGACATGGCGGGCAGCGTGCCGATCGTGCAAGTGCATCCCGATGGGGCGGAGATCGGCCGCGTGTTCCGCCCGACGCTAGGCATCGTGTCAGACTTGAACGCGTTCGCCGAAGCCGTGGCGGCGATGGAGCCGGTGCACGCGACCTGGGCGCAATGGACCCACGAGCTGCGTTCGCTGCGCGAGGCACAGCGCGCCGTGCCGAACTATCAGGGGACGTTGAACCTCGGCACGGTGATGCGTGAGTTGGAGGGATTGCTGGCTGCCGATGCCATCGTGACGACCGACGCCGGCAATTTTGCCGGCTGGGCCACGCGTTTCATCAACTTCGGCGCCGGCCAGCGCTATATTGGTCCGACCAATGGCGCGATGGGCTACAGCGTTCCCGCGGCGGTCGGAGCAAAGATCGCGTTCCCGGATCGCATGGTGGTCAGCCTGGTGGGCGATGGCGGCTTCATGATGACGGGGCAGGACATCGCGACCGCGTTCCACCACGGCGTGGCGCCGATCGTTCTGGTGTTCAATAACCAGATGTATGGCACGATCCGGATGCACCAGGAGCGCGCATACCCCTGGCGGGTCTCCGGCACTGCTCTGACCAATCCCGACTTCGCGAAATATATCGATGCGTTCGGCGGCCATGGCGAAGTGGTCAGCGAGACGGCCGAATTCGCGCCTGCGTTTCTTCGAGCGGTGGAAAGCGGCCGGCCCGCCGTGATCGAGCTGCGCATGAACCCCGAGCAAATCACCACGCGCCAGACGATCGCGGATCTGCGTGCCGGCAAGGTGCCCCCGAAGCCGGCGGCGAAACCGAAACGTGCCGCGGCGCCAAAACACCCGACGCAGGCGCGCTCCGGTGGCGGCGGCAAGCCACGGGGTTAAATCTGTCGTGACGACCTGTCGCTGGCCGACCGGTCGTATCGACTGACGACGCAATTCCGGACGAACCCGTGCGGCCAGCGCGTGGAGCAGCCGGCGGAGGTGCCGGGGATCGTCGGCCACCGATCGAGGAAATGGCTCCGCTGTTGCGGGGCGAGGGGTCACCACAACGACCGGCCCTTGGGTCACGGTCTGACGGGCGAAGAACCGGCCGCCAGCTTCGTCGTCGGCGTGGTCAGCGCCGGGGTGATGCACGCAGACGGTCTTGCGCGTAAACGTCCCTTCGCGGATCGCAACCGCCTTTAATCGAGGCGCAGATCGCCGAACCGCCTGAACATGTGTTTCACGAGCTGGCGATCTCGGAGCAGCGCAGCAAACTACGCGATATGGACTGTGAGGGCCGGCTGGCTATGCCTCACAGCGCCGTCATACCGCCGTCCACGAACAGCAAAGCGCCGGTGACGTAGGAGGCATCGTCGGAGGCCAAAAACAGAATCGCGGCGGCGACCTCGTCGGCCTTGCCCGGACGTTTCAGCATGGTGCCTTGTGCGGCCTTGGCGTTGTACTGTTCGACGGTCTCGCCGGCTGCTGCGATGCGACGCTGATGGAACGGCGTGAAGATCGGGCCAGGGCCGACGGCGTTCACACGAATGCCCTCCGGCGAGTGGTCGGCGGCGAGTGCCCGCGTCAAACCTGCGACCGCGGCCTTGGTGGTGTCGTACTGCAGGTTGCCGCCGCCTGCGACGACGGAACGCACTGAGGCGACGTTAACGATGGCGCCGCCGTTGTTGTGGCGCATCAGCGGAACGGCCGCCTTGGCACAGAAGGCATAGCTCATCAGGTTGACGTTGAGTATCTCGTTCCAACTTGCCGCGCTCGCCTCGTCGACCTTCTGGTATTTGCGGATGCCGGCATTGTTGACGAGGATGTCGAGGCGCCCGAACGTCTGCGCGGCACCGTTGACGAAGGCGAGGCATGCGGTCTCGGTACCAACGTCAGCCTGCGTGAAGGTGACCTTGGCGCCGGCGGCCTCGAGCTCGGCCGCCACGCGCTGGCCGCGCTCGCCGTCGCGATCGCAGAACGCTACGCTCGCGCCCTCGGCGGCGAAACGCCTGACCGTCGCCTCGCCGATCCCTGATGCCCCACCGGTCACCGCTGCGACCTTGCCGTCGAGCCTTCCCATCTTCGCCACCTTTCATTGCATTGCGAAACGCGCATCCATGATACGTCGTATCCATCCGGCGGATACCGCCTTGTTTACCGGTCTGGGTGCCCGGCTAATGTGTCCGAACGCGACATGCACGTTCGCACCCCCTGCGCCTCGCGTAACCGAGCCCTGATCACCTGCTCATTTCACCCAGTTGCGGGCGGATCGCATCCGTCGCTGGACAGCTTGCAGTGACGGGGCTGTGTGTGTGTGTGTGTGTGTGTGTGTGTGTGTGTGTGTGTGTGTGTGTGTGTCACCGTCCAACCGCGTAGCCCTGCATGCCACGTGGATTGGCCCCAGCGAACATCTGCCCATCTGGCTCTATACGAGCTCCCGACAGCCGACCTTCACTCCAGTCCTCGCCCATTTCCGCCCTGTGCCCGCGTGCTTTCAGTTCAGTAAGCACCGACGCAGGGAAACGCCCCTCGATCACAACCTTTCCCGGCCGGGCGATGCGCGGCCAGAAACTGGAAGGCCAATGCTCGGTGTGGAATGACGGCGCGTCGATCGCCTCCTGGATGGTCATGTTGTGATGCACCAT
>JASHVB010000621.1 GCA_030039695.1 Acetobacteraceae bacterium | reverse complement strand
CGCGCGACAACCCGACGACGGCCGAGGCGCTGATCGGACGAATGCGCGACGCCGCCGTGCGCCTGCCGGTCGCGATGGCCGCCTGCCTCGACGACGTCGCACGCCGCTGGGATGGCGATCAGAAGGTCGCTTAGCGCCAATCGCGCAGGATAACGTCTTTCATCGGCCCGACGTGCCGGGCCGGCAGCGTCAGCTTTGCCCCAGGAACCAGTCCAGCATGCGTGGGTTCTCGTCGCGCGGATAAGCGTGCGACAGGTCGTCGATCTCGCGATACACCACCTGCGCGCCCGCTGCGTCCAGCGCGCCGTAGGCGCTGCGTGCGGTTGAGACGGGGAACATCCAGTCTTTCGCGCCGTGCACCAGATACACGGGCAGCTGCAGCATGCGCTGCGGCTGGGCCATGGTCATCAGCAGAGGATGAAAGCTCGCCGCCACTGGAGCGAGATGGCTGAAGGGCGAATCCTCATCGATGCCGCTCAGCAGCGTGAACGTGCCGCCGTCGCTCATGCCAGTCAGCAATAGGCGGGAACGGTCGACCGACCAATTGGCGGCGACATGCTCCAGCACACGCGCAAGGTGCTTGCTGTCCACTTCCGGTTCCATCAGCGACCAGGTGCTGCCGGTCGCGGTCGGGGCGACAACGATCACGCTGCGGCTGCGTGCCTCGCGCACCCAGGTCCAGAGGAACAAGCGGCCGTGGCCGGAACCGCCATGCAGGGCCATCAGCAACGGATAGGAGTGCGCCGAATCGTAATCCTCGGGTACATACACAGAAAAACCGCCGCGCTGATCCGTCGCATTCTCCGCATGCAGCACGCCGACGCGGATATCGGATCGTGCCGCGCCGCTCGCGAGGCGATCGAGCAACGCCTGGGTGTCACGCTTGTCTGGTTCAAGGAAGAATCGGCTGACTGAAGGCAGTGATGGCGCTAGCGGATAGAGCGCCTCCAAAGCGCGCCCGGCGTTACGCAGTGCGCGCATCGCGGCACGCAAGCCGCCGGAGATAGCAGCCCCACGCAAACCGTCGCACGCACGCAGCGTCATATCCGCCGCGCGTTCCATCTGCTCACGAAACGGCACAAGCTGATCGGGCCACGCCGCATCTGCGATCGCACCGCGTGCCTTGCGCAGGTCGGGGTCGGAATCGCCCAGTACCTCCACGAGCGAGGCGATGTCCGGCGGATGCATATGCCGTGCGATGAACTCCAGCCGGTCGAGCGCATCCAACATCGCCCGCACGATGCCGACCATTGCTTCCACCAGTGCGTCGCTCATGCGGGCAATGCTCCCTCCGTCATTGCAAGCCCCACGGGGCCGAGGCGGTGTCGGTCGCGATCTCCATGACCAAGATTGCTTGGTCGCTGCGTCCCTCGCAATGACCACGCAACGCCAATCGCCTCCACGACGGCGTTGTGCTGGCACGGCTAACGTTAGTCTGCGCAGCGTTACCGGTCACATTGCCATTCACAGCCGGCATTTATGAGTAACGAAGCCTCAGACGGCCTCGCTCATATCTGCAAATTGGCGGCAGCGTCGGCCAGCGCCTGGTGCGCCTTGTCCGCCGCCGCCCGTGCTTCCGCCAGCGATGCGGTCAATTGCGTGATCCTCGTCTCGTCGGCATCGAGCTCGTGCATGAGCCGCGCATGCAACGCATCGTTTCCCGCAACCACGGCCAAATTCCTCCGAATGCGATCCTCATCCTGTTCCACCGCGTGCAGTTGCTGCTGCAATGAACGGACCGCGGTGCGCTTCGCCGCTTCGTCCTGCCGTAGCGCCTCGATCTTCTGCAATGCGGCGCGCGCCGACCCCGACAGCGTGTTGTCTGCCAGCACACCGACCACCACCGCCGCGTCGTTTGCCGTCAGCGCCGTGTCCTGGTGTTCCAGCCGATCGAGATACACGGTCAGATGTCGTGTCTCGCCCGGCTGCAACGACACCGGAATGCGCCAGGCCGTCGCGGTCTGCTCGGTTCCCGACACGGGTCCGCCGTCGATAGTCAGGGTGCGATCACCGTCCTTCGCAATGCCTACCAACACGCGCCGCGCTTCCTTAGGCGGCGCGACCAGCGTGATGCGCTGGACTTCGCGCTGACGCGTGGTGATGTGCAGCACTCCCTGCGTGGCGGTCAGCGAGGCGAGCGTCGTCTCCCCGCTGGTTTGCCGTTCAACCGTGGTCCGCAGGTCTTGAGCGAAGGGCAGCAGCCGGCTTTCCCCGACGGGCAGTCCGCCGAGCCGAGCATCGCCGGCGAAGGTCACGGGTCCTGTAGCGTCGTAGAGCGCCAGTACGCCGGCGGGCAGGCTGTTGCCGGTATCGTTGGTGATCCGCACCGCCGACAGCGGATGTGTGTCGTCACCGCTGGCAAGGTCAACGCGCTCGGCGGGCATGGCATGGTCGATGATCGGCACGCTCGCGGTTTGCCCGGCGGGCAGGTCCACCGGCTTGGCGATCGGGAAGACGGTCTCCTCAACGCCCTCCACCGCGGCGATGGGGCTGGTTGGTTGCGCCAGAGGCGGCGGAGCCGCCATCTCCATCTGGGCCATCGGTGCCGGCGCTGCCATACCGGCGAAACCGCCCGGCAAGGCGCGGTTCATGACCGCGCCGAGCGGGCGCCCTCCGGTATCAACGCCGGGCAGGATCTGACCCAGCACCTCCACCGGCACTTCCGGTCGCCGCACGTAGTAGCTGCGGTAGATCGCCTGACGGAACGTCACCGGGTTGCCGTATTGCAGGGTGAGCGCGACGCCCTTCCAGTCGGCGCCCGATTGGTTCTCGAGCACCGCCCAGCCTTGCAGCCGGGCCTTGTCGCTGGCACCCGCCGGTAGCACCAGCCGGTAGGTCGCCTTCCACAGCGGCGCTGCGGCGACGTAGCCGACACGTACGGTCCGATCGCCGGTCCCGCTGGTGTGCAACGCGATGTGCCGAACCGTCCGGCTCGCCTGGGCGCGGATCGCCTGCAGCGCACGGTCAATATCTGCCCGCAGCGCCGCGTTGGTGACCTGCACGCTCTCGGCATCCTCGAGCACGAACTGCCGCAAACCCTGATCGGACATCAGCGTGACACGCGTGCGTGGCACAACCATTGGCGGCCGGCTGGGCGCACCGGGGACCGTTTCGTTGAACCGCTCGGCTTCCATGATGCGTCCGGTCATTGGCTGCGGGCCTTTCACCGTGACTTCCACGCCTCGCAGGTCGTTCAGGTAGGTGGTTGGCGAGCGCAGTGCCGCGGGCCCGAATGGCAGGTCGCCGAACGCGGCGTGCGTCTCGTCATGGCCCGGCAGCTCCACTGTGCCGATGGCGCCGGCAGTGTCGAAGACCACCAGCGAGTTCAGCACGTCGTCCACATCGGTCAACGGTACGTTCAGGCCGAGCGTGGCGTCACCGTCGACCGTCGCCTCATACTCAAAATAGCCGACGCCGGCTGAGGACAGAATCACCCGCTGCAGCGTCAGGTCATCGGCGAGAGCGGGGGTGATACTGGCGATCAGCAGCGCCGGGAGGAGGAAGCGCATGGCGGCACTCCGTTCGGTCGCGGGGGAGGCGGCTTGACTATGCGCATGCCGGGGCGGCTTGCGGCAAGCCGGGAGTCATCACAGGCGTTCCGCGCCGCCCTCCGGCTGGACAGAGAGATGCTGGATGCGGTCGAGC
>JASHVB010000620.1 GCA_030039695.1 Acetobacteraceae bacterium | reverse complement strand
GGACGACGTTCTGAATTCCCGGATGATCGCCTACCCGTTCCGGCTGCTGATGTGCTGCCTAGTGACCGATGGCGGGGGCGCGCTGATACTGACCTCGGCGGAGCGCGCCGGCAGTTTTGCGCGGCCGGTCTACATTCTGGGTACTGGCGAGAGCGTCGAGACGCCAATGGTGAGCCAGATGGAGGACTTCACCAGCTCGCGCGCATTCCGCGTGGCCGGGCCGCTGGCGTTCCGCGAGGCCGGCATCACGCATAAGGATGTCGATCACCTGATGATCTACGATGCATTCGCGCATCTGCCGATCTACGGGCTGGAGGACCTGGGCTTCGTGCGGCGTGGCGAGGCCGCCGCGTTCATCGCCGAACGCAACACTGCGCAGGGCGGTCAGCTGCCGCTCAATACCAATGGTGGCGGGCTGTCATACATGCATTCCGGCATGTACGGCATGTATGCGCTGCAGGAGAGCGTTCGGCAGATGCGTGGCATTGCCCCAGCGCAGGTGGAAGGTGCAAAAATATCGGTGTGTCACGGCGTGGGCGGGATGTTCGCCGCTTCAGGCACGATCGTGTTTTCGAATGAGGCGCCGTAGTACGCGCGACGTGCGGCCATGACACGTAGGGTTGTGCAGGATGTCTGATCATCTCTTCTCTGGCCTGACGATCATCGACTGCGCGAGCTGGATCGCCGGTCCGGCGGCAGCGACGATTATGTCGGATTTCGGCGCCGACGTGATCAAGATCGAGCCGCCGGGCGCCGGCGACCCCTGGCGGGCCCGCAGTGCCGATCCGAAAGGCGGCAACGACTATTACTGGCAGTTGACATCGCGGAACAAACGCAGCCTGGCGCTGGATCTGAAGCATCAAGCGGGCATCGCTGCGTTGTATCGTCTTGTGTCAGGCGCTGATGTGTTCGTCACCAATTTCCCGTTGCCGGTACGCGACCGGCTGAAGGTGGCACCAGCACATTTGCTGCCGCTGAATCCGCGGCTCATTTACGCCTCCTTCACTGCATATGGCGAGGCGGGTGACGAGGCGGCGAAGACTGGCTTCGATTCCACAGCCTATTGGGCGCGCACCGGACTGATGGATGCCGTGCGTGCCGATGAGAGTACCGTGCCGGCACGATCGGCACCCGGTATGGGAGACCATCCGAGCGCGACCGGACTGTATGCGGCGATCGTCACTGCACTGTACCGCCGCGAGAAGACCGGACGCGGCGGCGTGGTCAGCTCGTCGCTCCTGGCAAACGGATTATGGGCCAACGGCTGCTTCATCCAGACCCGGTTGTTCGGCGAAAGCGTGCCGCTGCGCCCGCCGCGCGAGCATGCACCGAACGCGCTTGCCAATCACTACCGCTGCCGCGACGGCCGCTGGTTCATCATGGCATTGTTCAACGAAGAACGGCAACTGCACTCGTTCTTCAACGCGATCGGCCGCGAAGAACTCGCCGGCGATCCGCGCTTCGCCACGAAGCAGGCGCGTGCGCAGAATGCGCGAGCCCTGGTCGCGGAACTCGATGCGGTATTCGCCGCGCGCGATATCGCGGATTGGCGCAAGGTCCTGGACTCGGTCGGCGTCACATTCGGCGTGGTTGGTCGGACCGATGACGTAACGGACGACCCACAGATGCAGGCGATGGACGGGTTGGTGCCGTTTGCGGATGGAAAGACGCTGACGGTGTCGAGTCCGTTCAACCTTGATGGCGAGGCGAAGGTAGCGCCACGGCGCGCACCGGCTGTCGGACAGCACAGCGAGGAGGTGCTGCGCGGGGCTGGCTATTCAGCCGACGAGATCGGCCGCCTGCGCGGATTGGGGGTGGTCGGATAGCCAGCAGAAGACCCCTCCCCCGCAGGCGGGAGCGATCTACCACCGCCTCAGAATCCCACCCGATCGCGACCCTTCAACCTCAGTATCTCCCGCACTTCGTTTGGCGTGGCGATCTCCAGGCTCAATTCCTCCAAAATGCGCCGGATCTTTGCGACTTGCTCGGCGTTCGATTTCGCGAACTGGCCGCGGCCGAGATACAGGCTGTCTTCCAGGCCGACGCGCACATGACCGCCCAGGATGGCGGCCATGGTGGTGAATGCCATCTGGTGCCGGCCAGCCGCCAGAACCGACCAGACATAGTCCTTGCCGAACAGCTTGTCGGCCGTCTCACGCATGAACAGCAGATTGCGTGGGTCGGCACCGATGCCGCCGAGGATGCCGAAGATGGTCTGCACGAACAGCGGTGGTTCGACGATCTTTTGATCTAGACAGTAGGCGAGATTGTAGAGATGGCCAGTATCATAGCATTCGAACTCAAAGCGTGTGCCGTGCGTCTTGCCCAGCCTCTCAACGATGCCGGCAACATCGCGGAACGTATTGCGGAAGATGAAATTATCGGTTGCAGCGAGGTACGGCTTTTCCCAGTCGTACTTCCACGTCTTCACCCGGTCACCGGCATGCGAGATATTGAAATTCATGCTGCCCATGTTGAGGCTGCACATCTCCGGCTTTGCCACCAGCGGCGCGGCGAGCCGCTCGTCGAGCGTCATCGTCAGCCCGCCGCCAGTGGTGATGTTCACCACCGCGTCGACGTTCTGCTTGATCACCGGCAAGAACCGCATGAACACATTTGGATCGGGCGTCGGCGCGCCGGTCTGCGGGTCGCGGGCGTGCAGGTGTATGATGGCGGCGCCGGCATCGGCGGCTTCCGTCGAGCTGCGGGCTATCTCTTCCGGCGTGATCGGCAGGTACTCCGACATGCTAGGCGTATGAATCGAGCCGGTGACGGCGCAACTGATGATCACCTTGGGCATGGATCGCTTCCCTTTTGCTGCTATGGCCGCACTGTGCACCGGGCAGACGTTCCGGGCCAGGGGCGAATGGTCCAGTGGCGGCACATCATGGATTGCCGACTGCCGAGTCTTCGCCGATAGATTGTGGGAAAATCCGCGGACCACGAAGGATGCCAAGATGGGACTGCGACCGGACGCCCTTAAGAAGATTCCACTGTTCAGCCGGATGAACAACTCCGTGCTAAACCGCATTGGCGGCATTTCCACAATTGTCGCGGTCCCGGCCGGCGAGGTTCTGATGAATCGCGGTGAGATCGCCGACAACCTGAACTTCCTGCTGGAAGGGCGTGTGACGTTGACCGGCGCGGCAATCGACGGATCCAGCGCTGTGGTGGACGTTCTGCAGCCGGTAAGCGGCGTGGCGCTTGCCACCGTTCTTGGTGACCTGCCATGTCCGGTCACCGCCCAGGCCGTGGTTGCTTCGCTGCTCCTGATCGTCACCGCGGCGCCATTACGGGCACTGGTTTCTCACGCGCCAGCACTGGCCGGAGCTGTGATGCGCGATGTTGCGTCTGATTTCGGGGCGCTGAT
>JASHVB010000619.1 GCA_030039695.1 Acetobacteraceae bacterium | reverse complement strand
CCGCTCGTCGCAGTGACGGCGACCGTCAGCGCATCAGCCACACCGTCCCGACGATAATCGTTAGCACGGTCAGCGGGGCGCCCACGCGGAAGTAGTCGCGGAAGCCAATCCGAACGCCGCGCCGTGCCGCCTGTTCCATTACGATCAGATTGGCGATAGACCCGAGCACGGTGAAATTGCCGGCCAGCGTCGACGACATCGCCACCACCAGCCAAGCCGTCCCTTGGTCCGGCAATGCCAGGACGAACGGTTTCAGCAGCAACACGGCCGGCACGTTGCTGACCACGTTCGACAATACAGCCGTGACCCCCGCCAGCACCGGCACGGAAGCCAGATGGAGCGCGCTCACGTTCCGAATTACGTCCGGGGTCAGCAGCACATGCTCCCCCGCGCCGACGATGATGAACAAGCCGGCAAACATCAGCAGCAGTGACCAGTCGATCTCGGTGTAGACCCGCGTGCTCTTCACGCGACGAGTGAGCAACAGCAGCGCGCCGATAATGATCGCGGCTTTCGCTGGTGCCATGCCGGCAAAGAACAACGCGACGACGAGCGCTGTCGCAGCCAGCGAGCGTACCACCAGGATGCGGTTGACGCGGATGCGTGGCAGGCGCCGTTCTAGCAGCTCGCCGTGGCGGAATTCTGTGCGGTGCAGCAACACGACCAGTAACACCGTCAGTGCCAAACCGGCCAGTGCGACCGGCGCCAGTGCGCCGGCGAAGCTCGTGTAGGGAATGCGCGACACGTTGCCGATCATGATATTTTGTGGATTGCCGGTGATGGTTGCGACGGATCCAACGTTCGACGCCATCGCCACGGCGAGCAGGTACGGTGCCGGATTGCGCCGCAGGCCAAGCGTCAGCTCGACAACAAGCGGCGCCATCACCAGGCAGATCGCATCGTTGACCAGGAAGGCGGAGAAGACGCCGGATACCGCGACAATCGCGATCAGCAGCGTGACCGGGCGGCGAGCGTGACGCGCGACCCACATGTTGGCAAGTGCGAAGAAGCCCGACAGGCGCAGATTGGCGACAATGATCATCATGCCGAGCAGCAGCGTGATTGTGCCGAAATCAATCGCCCGATACGCGTCGGCCAGCGGCGTGGCGCCACAGGCGACCATCAGGCAGGCGCCGACCAGTGCGACTCCGGCGCGATCGATCGTCAGGCCCGGAACTTTGCCGATGGCGAGCGCGATGTAGCTGGCCGTGAAGATTGCAGCAGTGGCGATCCGCAGCGTCCTGCCGTCCTGGTTCGGCAGCAAGAGCGGCGCGACGGCGGCGATGATGGCGAGAGCCAGCAGCAGCGCGATTGCCAGGAGGCTGGCTGTGGCGGGGAGAAGCGCAAATCTCCCCCTCCCTCGAGGCGAGGGGGGATGGTCCGTCGCTTCCTTCACCGGTTGGGCCACAGGCCCGGCGTAGCGACTTCCAGAGAATGGCCGTCCGGGTCGCGGAAATACAGGCTGGTGCCGCCGCGCGGCCAATGCAGGCGGCTTTCAACGTTGATGTCGTGTCGCCGTAAATGCGCCTCCCATGCCGCGAGCTCGCCGAACGGAATGGAGAAGCATAGGTGCAATTCGCCGCAGCCGTGGTGCGGAGGAATGAAGCCGTCCGGTCCCGGCGCCGGTTCGTTGGTCATGCCGTGCCGGAACAGCAGCAGCACATGCTCTGCCGGCACACCGAGCGCGCACATGCGACCGTCGCACATGAACTGCTCGAAGCCGAATACGCGCTGGTAGAATTCGCGCGAGCGGTCGAGGTCTGCGACATACAGCGACGTTTCCAGAACGCCGCTGACACGTGGAACAGGTGCGGTCACGCCTGTCTCCTCATGTGACTTGTGCGGAAAGGTAGGGCCGGTCCGTCGGCCTGCAATATTCGATCCGGATGCGATGCCCGCCTCAACTGATCGCGCTTACCACATATGACGTGACGCAACCCACAACAACCCTCCGCGGCTCCTCATCCCATGCAAGGTAGATCAGTGTGCATTCGCGCCATTCAGGGCTGTTGCGTTAATTTCAGGTGGCGATCTTTCAGGCGGCGGTGAGCGAACACCGGCCGGCTTTCGTGGCGGCACCAGTAGCGCGGTTCCTTGCGCAGCCGGCCGGGATTGGCGGCGACCGCCCCACCTTTCAGGCGCAGTGTTTCCAGGCGGTGAACTGGCGCCGGCGCCGGCGCGCACCCGATTTCACCGGATCATCGGCATCCCGTTCACGTGTGGCTTCAGCACGGCATAGAGCGCGGCGTGATGGGGGGTCGGCACGCCCAGTCGCCGGCCCTCGCGTACAATGTGTCCGGACAGACCATCCACCTCCAGCGGGCCGCCCTTGGCGATGTCGTGGTACATCGAGGCGTACATGCCCGCAGGGAAACTCTTGAACCGCCCCAGCCACGCCTGCTCGATGCCATCCGGCAGGTTGACGCCCTGCGCCCGTGCGACGGCTGCCGCCTCGCCGACCAGCGCCGCCGCCACGTCCATCACGTACGGATCTGCGTAAAGCGGCCCCGCTGGCAACCGCGCCGCGGTGGTTAGCGCCGCATTCGAAGCCAGTCCGATCAGCTTGTTCCATAGTGCGCCACGTATGTCCTCGACCATCTCCGCGCCGAACCCGGCGTATTTGCAGCGTTCTGCGAAATTCGCTCCCAGCGCGCGCGCCTCGTTGGTCGGCGGCGCAGCGAACTCGATCGACGACATGGCACTGGTGGCGCGGATATGCCCTGGGGCAGCGATCACCGCCGACACCCAGGCGACGCCACCCAGCACCGTCGCGCCCGGGAGTACCGCGCTGATGACGTCCGGACCGGTGATGCCGTTCAGCAGCGAAATGCTCAGCGTGTGCGGTCCGAACAAAGGCGCGGCGGCACGGGCGGCAGCCTCGGCCTGGTAGAGCTTGATCGCGAACACCACGATATCGGCGACACCGAGCTGTGCCGCGTCGTCACTCGCAAGCAGCCGAACCGTGTCGTCGCCGCCTGGTCGTTGGAGTCGCAGTCCGTTCTGCCGGATCGCCGCCAGATGGGCGCCGCGCGCCAGCGCCACGATCTCCTCGCCGGCCTTCGCCAAAAGCCCGCCGAAATAGCCGCCGACGCCGCCCGGCGCCACGATCGCAATTCGCATCGGTGCCTGCACCTCCGTCAATCGTGGCAGTGTCGTGCTACACTCCGCGCCTTGGCAACCGCTCCGGAAGGCCCGCATGCGAACGCTCGACCTGATGCTGATTCAGCGCATCAACGACGCCGACCGTGCGCGGATCGAGGCAGTCGATCCCGCGATCCGCGTCATCGACGCTGGCGGCTGGTTTGACGGCGAAATCCGTGACAC
>JASHVB010000063.1 GCA_030039695.1 Acetobacteraceae bacterium | reverse complement strand
ATGCCGAATTCGCCGAGCAAGGGGGGCAGCAGGAACACCAAGAGGACCACCAGGAGGATGCCGAGGCGCTCGAGGCGCGCCCAACGGCGGGCGAGTTCCAGTGGCAGTAGGCCAACAGCAATGCGTCCGCCGTCCAGCGGCGGGATCGGCAGCAGGTTGAACAAGCCGAGGACAAGATTCGACAGGATGAAGTACACGAGGAACGAGCCGACAACCGGGTGCTGGGCGATGGCCATCTCCAGCGGATCGACGCCACTCGGCAGCAGTCCGTGCGGCAGCGGCATCAGCAAGGCGCCAAGGAAGGCGAGAAGGAAATTCATTGCCGGCCCGGCGCTGGCGACAATCGCCATGCCACGACGAGGATTGCGGAATTTGAACGCCGACACGGGCACTGGCTTGGCCCAGCCGAACATGAACCAGACGTGCTGCCAGAGCAGCAGTTGAGAGAGCAGAAGGAAGCCGGGCAACAGGATCGTGCCGACTCGGTCGACGTGGCGCAGCGGGTTGAGCGACAGGCGGCCTGCGTTCTTCGCGGTGTCGTCGCCGAGGGCAAGCGCGGCGTAGCCGTGCGCCGCCTCGTGCAGGGTGATCGCCAGGATCACCGGGATCGCCGCGAGGGCGATCTGGCCAATGATGTCGATCACGCCAGCAGCCGATCCCGTTCAGCGGCCGTCGCCGCGGCGTCGAATGGACGGCGACGGTGCGCGGCGAGTGCGCGGGCAGCGCTCAGGCGGGCTGATGCTGCCGCGGTGAGCGGCGGCACCGCGGCCAACACCTCGATGGTAGGTGCGAGCTCGCCGGAGCAAACGAGGGCGACGTCGCAGCCTGCCGCCAGCGCCGCCGTTGCGCGTTGCACCGCGGTGCCAGATAGCGCGTTCATGTCCAGATCGTCACTCACCAAAACGCCTCCAAAGCCAAGCCGTCTGCGGATGACCCCCTGTAGCACCGCCGGCGACAGTGTAGCGGCCAAGGTGGGGTCCCACGCCGCATAAACAACGTGTGCGGTTAGCAGCCAGGGCAGATCGACGTTGGCAGCGAACGGCAGCAGGTCGGCGCGTAGATCCACAGTGTGGACGCGGGGCAGGGCGAAGTGGCTGTCGACCAGCGCTCGGCCGTGGCCGGGCGCGTGCTTGCCTACCGGCTGGACTCCGGCCGCCAGCATTCCGGCGGCGAAAGCCCGGCCGAGGCGGGCCACGGCATACGGATCACGCGAGAATGCTCGATCGCCAATCACGTCGCTGGCGCCCGGGATGGTGACATCGAGCACCGGCGCGGCGGAGACGTCGAAACCAGCGACGGCGCAGTCCAGACCGATCAGGGCACCGGTCAGAAAAGCTGCACGCACCCCGACGGCGGGCTTTTTGGCAAAGAGACGGCCGAGTGCGGCCGCGGGTGGATGAGCGCTCCAGTAGGGCGGGCGGAGGCGGGCGACCCGTCCGCCCTCCTGATCGACCATCAGCACCGCACTCCGCGGTAGCACGCGGCGCAGCGAGGCATTGAGCGCCGCAAGCTGCTCTGGATTGTGGATATTGCGAGCAAACAGGATAACGCCGGCGGGGGGATGCGCGCGAAAGGTGGCGGCCTCTTCCGCCAGCAGTGCCGGCCCGGCAATGCCAACGATGGCCGCTTTCGTCATGGCGGGCGCGGAAGGAGCATTGCCAGCCCTTCTGTCATTGCGGGTGCAGGGAAGCAATCACCTCTCCCGCGCTGCGCGCGGTTGGGCGGCAAAGCCACAAAGCGGATCAAGGCGCGATGCGCAACACCGCACCGAGGACGCGGCGCGACACGGAGGCAGGGTCCGGGTGTTGCGCTCCTCACCCGCGTCGCTGCGCGTCGCGGGGTCTCCCGCGCGGCGCCAGCGGTGTAAAGGACCTCAGAAGTCCGCCACGGAACACGAGGCGCCCTTCGCGCGCATGCGCACGCAGAACATCGTCGCTTGGGCGGTGTCGGCGAATCCCCCGGTTCGCAGACGCCAGTAGGCGTGGCCGTCGTGCTCGACCTTGCTGACCGCCGGCTGTTTGCCGGACAGCAACTGCGGCATGCGTTTCGCCAACAGGCCCCACTCATCTCGCGCTGCCTGCTCCGACGACAACGCAGCGAGCTGAACCAGTGTGCCGTGTGAGGCACCTGTCACGGGTGGGCTTGGACGGCGGTCGGCCGTGACGACGGCCGGTGTGTCGCCGTCAGCAGCCGCCCCCGGGTTCGATGCCGCCACCGCGGCCGCGGGCTTCGGTGTCTCCGCGGTAGGCGCGACAGGTGGCGGCGGAGGCGGAGCGGCGGCGAGTTTCGGCGGCTCGGCTGGCGTCGGTGCCGACGCCGGTCGTGGCGGGCCCCGCAGCGCCTGCAGATCCGGGGTCTGCGGTGGTGGGGCCAGCTTGTCCTCGCCGTCCCCGCCGTTGCTCGAGAAGATCGCGTTATCCGCGCCGGGGATCTGTAACCCCCCGGGATCCGCCGGCTTCACCCGCATCGGTCCCGACTCCGCCTGCACGATCGGCACCTGGCCACTGCCGCCGCCGAGCAATGTCGAGCCGGCGAACCAGGCGACGACGACGGCGGCGAGGCTGGCGGCGATCATCAGCCGCATACGCGTCGCCGGATCGTGCCGGCGCCGCGGCTGCAGCGGCACGCGGTAGCTCGGAGCAGGTGGGATACTCACTTCGTCGGACATGGCGCCTACCCTCCGGCTGGCGCCGTCCTGGCGCTCAGCGCAATTCCTCGACGGGCGTCACGCCCATCACCGCGAGGCCCGATCGGATCACCACCGCGGTAGCCGCCACCAATGCCAGCCGCGCCAGCGTGGCCGCCGGCCGGTCCGGCTGCAGGAAGCGGAGCGCCGCAGCATCCTTGCCTCGGTTCCACAGCATATGAAAATCGCCCGCCAAGTCATAGAGAAAAAACGCGATTCGATGGGGCTCGCGCGCCTGCGCGGCGGCCTCAACGGTACGCGGCCATTGGGCGAGGCGGCGAATCAGCGCCGCCTCCTCGGGTGCTTCCAGACTGTCCAACGGCACGGCGGCCAGCGCGGAGTCGCTAACAGCGTCCTCGGAGTACATGTCGACGGCGGCGCGCAGCACCGAGCGGCAGCGCGCGTGGGCATATTGCACATAGAACACGGGGTTCTCCCGGGTCTGCGCCAGGGCCTGGTCGAGATCGAAGTCCATTTGCGCGTCGGCCTTCCGCGTCAACATGGTGAAGCGCACGGCGTCCTTGCCGACTTCGTCGAGGAGATCGCGCAGGGTTACGTAGCTGCCGGCGCGTTTCGACATGCGCACCGGCTGACCCCCCCGCATCACATGCACAATCTGGCAGAGCACGGCTTCAAATTTCGATTTTCCGCCGGACACGGCTTGCACCGCCGCGTTCATGCGCCTCACATAGCCACCGTGATCGGCACCGAGCACGTCGATCAGAACGTCAAAGCCGCGCTGCAGCTTGTCTGCGTGATAGGCGATGTCGTTGGCAAAATACGTGTTGCTGCCGTCGGATTTGCGCAGCGGGCGATCTACGTCGTCGCCGAACCGCGTGGCACGGAACAGCGTCTGCGGGCGAGGTTCCCAATCGTCAGGCGTCTTGCCTTTGGGCGGTTCGAGGACGCCTTCGTAGATCAGATCCTGCGTGGCAAGCCAGTCAATCGTCGCATCGGCGGCACCGGATGCGATGAGCGCGCGCTCGGAAGTGAACACGTCCTGGTCGACGCCAAGGGCTTCCAGATCGACACGGACTTCCGCCATCATCGCGTCGATCGTGTAATCGCGCACGATGTCGAGCCACACGTCCGGCGCGGCAATCCCCAGATCAGGCTGTGCCAGCACCGTTCCGTACAGCGCCGCAAGCCGCGCGCCGATGGGAATAAGGTACTCGCCGCGATATTGCAGGCCGCCGGGGACTTCATTGGAGAAATCCTCCTCGGACAGCGACGTGCCGATCGCCTGCAGATACCGCCAGTAAGCCGCCCACGCGAGCGCAGTGACCTGGGCGCCAGCGTCGTTGATGTAATATTCCTTCGTCACGTCGTAGCCGACCTTCGCCAGTAGGTTGGCAAGCGCATCGCCGACCACGGCGCCGCGGCAATGTCCGATGTGCATCGGGCCGGTGGGATTGGCGGAAACGTATTCGACGTTGATGCGCGCATTGGCGCCAATGTCGCTGTTGCCGTAAGATTCCCCTGCGGCGAGGATGCCAGGCAGCAGGTCGCGGAATGCCGAAGGATTGAGGCGGAGATTGACGAACCCGGGGCCGGCGGCGACCGCTTCGAGTATTTCCGGCCGCTGATTCAACGCGGCAACGAGATCACCCGCGAGTTTCGCCGGCGCCATGCGCGCCGCCCTTGCCGCAACCAGTGCAGCGTTTGTCGCCATGTCGCCATGCGCTGGATCACGTGCCGGCGTGACCTCCACCCGGGCTATGATATCGGCGGTCAGTTGCGGAAGGAGCGCCCGCAACGCAGCGAGTACCGCGTCGCCGATCCATGAGTAAATGTCCTGCGCCATGCGATGCCCTCGTGATGTCCGGGCCGTGCCCGGCCATCGCCACACCAGTGCCCGCACGGGCATGCACGGGTCAAGTGCCGCCCGCCCTGCCGCCAATTAAGGCTAGCGTTGATTGACGAGACTCACCAACGGTCTGGGCAAATCGCAGTGCGCTGGCTGTTCTCCGGGTTGGGTGCAGGGGCGTCAGATGCCATAAACTTTCACCTTTACCCGCAAGTTGTTGCAGCGAGTCGAAATCCCTGCGACTGCCGGTCAGCATCGGACCGCCTTGCGTCACGGCTGACGAGCAGATCAGAGCGTCGTTGCAGACATGCTTGCGCTGATGCGCTGGAAATCGCTGCCGCCGAGCAGGTGTGGCGGCGAGGCTGCCGGCGCCAGCGCAGGTTTCGGAATCTGCAATGTGCGTCCGCGCCGTTGGCGGTCTGGTAAACGGTTTTTCCCAGTATCCCTGTTCATTGGGCCAGGTGAGAGAGGATACGTTGCGGTTGGCCAGGCCGACCACAATGCCCAAGAGAGACGGTGCAGTGGTGCTGCGGCGTCAGATCCAGCCGCGTCCTCGCATGCACGGCGAAAATGTCAGCGACAGCGATTGTGAACACGTTGGGGTCGAGCAAAACGCCGCGATGCACGCCCACAATAAAGGCCAGCGTGGGACCGAATGCGCGTGGCACCAGCCCATCGCGTGACGGCAAGGCCTCTCACCCGCTTACCGCAATATCCGTCAGCCGCCGGTGCTCGTCCATCGCATAACGATCCGTCATTCCCGCCACGTAATCCCCTACGGTCGTCGCGGCGCGCTGGGTGCCGCCCTCGCCGGCGCGGGCGCGCCAGTCGTCCGGCAGCAGCGACGGATCGGCGTGCAGCAGGCGGAACAAGTCCTCGGTCAAGCGGCGCGCCTTGGTGGTCATGCGATTCACCCGCCAATGGCGGTACATGCGCGCGAACAGGAAGTCGCGGATGACCTGGTGGCCTTCCTCCATGCGTGGGCTGAAAGCAACAACACGCTGCTTGGCGCGGCGGATTGCATTGGCATCCTTCGGTTCCAGCCTCGCCAGATGGCGCTTGGTCTGCTCGATCAGGTCGGTCACCATCGCGTTGATCACGCGGCGGATAGTTTCATGCCGCAGCCGCGGCGGCGGCACGTCAAGGCCGGCGATGCGCGCCTCGGCCAGTGCCTCGCGCACCACCGGCAGATGCGCAATATCCTCCACGCGGAATAACCGCGCGCGCAGCCCATCGTCCAGATCGTGGCTGTGATACGCAACGTCGTCGGCGATCGCGGCGACCTGCGCCTCGGCCGAGGCGTACAACGTCAGATCGAGCCGCTGACGGTCGTTGTAATCGGCGATATACTGCGGCGGATTGCGCAGTGGGCCGTTGTGCTTCGCCAGGCCCTCGAGCGTCTCCCAGGTCAGGTTGAGGCCGTCCCAGCCGGCGTAGCGGCTCTCCAGCAGCGTCACCACGCGCAGCGATTGCGCGTTGTGGTCGAAGCCGCCGAACGGTTTCATCGCCTGGTTGAGTGCCTCCTCGCCCGCGTGGCCGAACGGCGGATGGCCGAGGTCATGCGCCAGCGCCAGCGCTTCGGTCAGGTCCTCATCCAGGCGCAGCGACCGGGCGATGGAGCGGGCGATCTGCGCCACCTCGATGGAATGCGTCAGCCGCGTGCGGAAGAAATCGCCTTCGTGATTGACGAAGACCTGGGTCTTGTACTGCAGGCGGCGGAAGGCGGCGCTGTGGATGACGCGATCGCGGTCGCGCTGCCAGGGCGAGCGACCCTCGGCCTCCGGCTCCGGATGGAGCCGGCCGCGGCAGGTGCCCGGCTGGACGGCATACGGCGCGAGGTTCATGTGCCGCGGCATTACACCGCTCCGCGCCAGGCTTCAATTCGGCGGACAAAGCGCCTATTTTGCAGACCATGGACCAGTTTGCGCTAACCGAGCGGGCTGCGGCCCGTATTGCCGAGATCGTCGCGGCGCAGGGCGCGCCCGCTGCCCTGCGCGTGGCGGTGCTCGCCGGCGGATGCTCCGGTTTCCAGTACAAGTTCGAGTTGGACACCGACGTGCAGCCAGACGACCTGATCATCGAGAAAGCCGGCGTGAAGGTGCTGGTGGATCCGGTCAGCCTGGAACTGCTGGCCGGCGGTGAGCTTGATTTCGCCGACGAGCTGATGGGCAGCTATTTTGCCGTACGCAACCCGAACGCCAAGTCGGCCTGCGGCTGCGGGACCAGCTTCTCGGTGGATTGAGCGTCTCGCCTCTGGCGCGGGCGAGGACAATCCCTATATTGGGCTGAT
>JASHVB010000618.1 GCA_030039695.1 Acetobacteraceae bacterium | reverse complement strand
CTCGAGCGCGGCCAGCACGGCACTCAGCCGTGGCGGACATTCGGGATGATAGGGCCCCGGTTCATGCTCCAGGCAGGCCGGATGGGTGATCAGTGCGGTCGGCAGGTCACGCCTCCTTGCGCTCTTGCGGGTCCGGACGGCGGCGGATGAGAAAGGTAAACACGCCGCCGTCCTCGCTGCACGCCAGGAGAGCGTGGCCGGTCTCCCGGCAGAATGCCTGGAAATCAGCGATAGCAGCACGATCCGTCGCCAGCACGCGCAACCGCTCGCCCGGCGCCATCGATCGCAGCACCCGGTTGGCGCGCAACACCGGGAGCGGGCAGTTCATACCCTTAACGTCCAGCAGGGATTCGCTCATCACGCGCCATCCTGCGGCCACGATGCTCGTCGGGCAAGCCGCCGGCGCCGCGGATGTCGCGGATGGGAAAAAGAGCGGGCGGAATGGCCGCCGGCGCACTTCGATTTCCCGAGCACATCGGTTGCCGAGAGGCCACAGCTCGTTTCGCAGGGTTACCGATGAAACGACTCTCCCCCTGCACTGCGAACAGTCGAGGTTTTGGGTTTCGGGATCTGCGCTGGGCAACGGCACAGGCACTGCGTAGCGCGTTGCCGGCCGATCGTTCCACCGGAACGACGGAACGTCCATTCTGACGGCCTTCTCGCCCACGTGAATGGCACGCAAACGCGTTGGTTTTTCCGGCGGGCCATGATCTCGCGGATTCGTGTCATTTCCAGGGGCCGTCAGCCGGCCTCACGCCGGCGACCGGCGCGTTGCCGCGCGTCGTCAGCGGCTTGCCGCCCGATGCGCAACGTCCCGTCCACCGTCGGCTCCGCGACATTACTGCACACAAGGCGGTACGGGCCGATTTGCATGACAGCCCCAGCCGCCAGCAGCGTTGGCTGGGTGATGCGCTTGCCATCCACAAACGTGCCATTGGTCGAACCGAGATCGGTCGCGAGCACCGCGCCATCCACGACCACAAGGCGGCAATGCGCGCGCGAAACCTCCGTTGCCTGCAGCATCAGGCCGCTGGAGGGTGACCGACCAACGATTAATAGCCCCGGACCGAGAGAGACACGCCGCTCCGGTTCCCCCGCGCGTGTTACCACCAAAATATGGGTCACATCCGAAGCAGCGGGCTGCACCGCGAGCTCCGGCCGCGATACTGCGGTCGTTTCCACGCCCACTTCGCCACCTGGAAACATGGCAGCGATACTGCTCAGCTCCTGCGCAGCATCCGTGAGGGCGCGATCAAGCTCGATGGCGACAGGCTCCGGCAAAGCCACACGCAGCGCCCGGCCTGGGCGACGTTCAAGCAATCCCACCTGCATGAGATAGGCGATATGGTCGCGCGTGGTCTGAAAATTCTGCCGGAGCAACCGCAGGAGTTCGGCTGCCATGTCATCCGCCAACACGCCCTCGCCGTCGTCATCGGAGGTCATGGCATACCAGCGCTGCAGAGCAATCAGAATCAGCATCTGATGCGACGGCGAAAGAAGGTGACGCTTTGCTTCCAGGCGACGCGCCATCGACAGGCCGTTCGCCTCGAACGTGCGGTGCATGGCTGCAATCCAGGACTCATTGCAGCATTCGAGCGCGCGCACCAGGTTCCGCCGCGTCTCGCGATCGATCTGCGGAGGGGGAATGCCGCGCGTCGGGCGAAGCAGATGGCTCGCCACCTCGATGAGATGGGCATCGAATGTTGCTAGGAGCAATGCTGTCGGCACTACGACTGTCCGCGCCGACACGGGACGATCCGCCGGATCGATAGCACAAAAGGCGAGGCGATAAAGTTCGCCCAGGCGCTCCCGCACCGTGGCATCGTCCAGCAGGAACACCTGCTTCACCAGACCTGACAATTCGGCCACTGTCGCACCGTCGCGTCCTTGGCCGCACAAATAGCTGACGAGATGCCATTGCCCACGGCGATGCAGGTCGGGGAAGAACCTGTGCCACGTCTCTCGATAGGTCGACAGGAAGCGCACGACGTCGCGCGGGGCGTGCACGGAAGCTCTCCGTCCCAGTTTCCCTCGGAGACAGTCTAGCGTGGACGCCCGGCTTTGTCTCGAATTCCAGACAAGCCCGCTGGGTCAGGCTCATTCTGCGTGCTTGACCCGCCGGAGGGCGTCTGCAACGCTTTTTGCAGAGCCCCTGGGTGCAGCATGAAATTCGGCATTTTCTACGAACACCAGCTTCCGCGGCCATGGACTGCAACAAGTGAATACAACCTGTTCCAGCAGTCCCTGGTGCAGCTCGAGCTCGCGGATCGGCTTGGCTACGATTACGTGTGGGAAGTCGAACACCATTTTCTAGAGGAGTATTCGCATTCGTCGGCACCCGAGGTGTTCCTTGCAGCTGCTTCGCAACGCACCAGGAATATCCGGCTAGGCCACGGCATCGTCCAGCTCACCACCAACCAGCCGCACCGCGTGGCGGAACGGGTGGCGACGCTGGACCAGATTTCCGGCGGCCGCGTCGAATTCGGCATGGGCGAGGGCGCCGGCCCGGCAGAGCTGCACCCGTTCGGCATCCGGGTGCGCGACAAGCGCGATCGCTGGGAAGAAGCGGTGAAGGCCATCGTTCCGATGTTCACTCGGGATAGCTGGGAATTTCACGGCCGCTACTACGATTTCCCGGCGCGCAATGTGATTCCCAAGCCGTACCAGAGGCCGCATCCGCCACTTTGGGTTGCATGCTCCAACATCCGCACCATCGCAGACGCTGGCCGTTGGGGCATCGGCGCGCTGGGCTTCAGCTTCGTCTCGCCGGAGGCGGCACG
>JASHVB010000617.1 GCA_030039695.1 Acetobacteraceae bacterium | reverse complement strand
CCGCTACCCTTGCATGCTGCCGGCGAGATTAGCGACCTTGCGTTGCAGTCCGGCGGTCAAGGCGGCGACGCCGCCGCTTTCCAGCAGTTGCTGGAAATCGGAACGCTGCACGGCGACACGGCTGATGGTGCCATCGGTCAACACATCCACCACCTGCCATCCGGCCGGCCCAGAGCGCAAGACGTAGTCGAGCTCGACCGGCGACTTGTCTTGCCGGATCAGGCGTGTCCGCACCACGACCTCGCCGTAGCCGACCGCGCGCGTGTCGGGAAGGATTTCGAATCGCTGGCCGTCAAAGCTGTTGAAATTGGCGACGTAACTCGACACGGTGTAGCGGCGGAAGGCAGAAGCGAGCGCGGTTCTCTGCGCATCCGGGATGCGTTCCCAGGAAAGGCCGACCGAAGCGGCCAGCACGGCATTGAGATTGAACACCCGCTCGATCACCGGCGCCAGCGCCTGGTAGCGTCGCTCGAACGACACAGTATCGCCGGACCTCATGGCGGCCAGCAGGGCGTCATTGAGCGCCGTCACCGGCGCGAACACCGCGGCGTCGCTTCGGGTGTCGGCACGCGCCGCTGACCCGGCCAACGCCGCGGCCAATGCGGCCGCCGTCAGCATCACCGCGCCACGGCGTCCGATCGCGCCGTCCTCGCGGTCCATGGTCAGGCGGCCCGTTGCAGACCAAGTGCGCGGCTCTTGGTGTCGATCGCCTGCAGCAGATCCTTCCACGATTCGACGAAGGCCTGCGCACCATCCGACTGCAGCTTGTCGGCCAGTGCGTCGACGTCGATACCTGCCTTGGTGTGCTGCGCGATCGTCGCGGCGCCATCGCCGCCGTCCCGCTGCAGCAGCGTGCCGGCGGCGCCATGATCCGCGAACGCGGTCAGCGTCGGCGCCGGCATGGTGTTGACGGTGTTCGGTGCGGCGAGCGCGTCGACATAGAACGCGTCGGGGGCGTTCGGATCCTTCATGCTGGTGCTGGCGAACAGCAGCCGCTGCGGCACCGCGCCGTAGTTCATCAGCCGCTGCCAGCGATCGGAGTCGAGCAGATCGCGATAGCTCTTATAGGCCAGCTTGCCGATCGCGGCGCCGAGCGTGTTGCGTATCGCCGCCGGGGCCTGGTCGGCAACGGCACGGTCCCAGCGGCTGATGAACACCGAAGCAACCGAGCGGACATCCGGTGCGAGCCCCGCACCAATCCGCCGCTCCAGCCCGCGCATATAGGCATCCGCCGCCGCTTCGTACTGCTGCGGCGAGAACAGCAGCGTGACGTTGACCGGCACGCCGGCGGCAATCGTCTGCTCGATCGCAGGCAGGCCCTCTTTGGTGCCGGGGATCTTGATGAACAGATTGGCCTTGTTGGCGCGGCGCCACAGACGGCGCGCCTCGGCGATGGTCTCGTCGCTCTGGTAGGCGAGCAGCGGCGAGACTTCCAGCGACACCCAGCCATCGGTGCCGGCGGTTGCCTGGTGGATCGGGCGGAACATATCGGCCGCCCGTGCCAGGTCCTCCAGCGCCAACTCGAAGAACAGCGCCTCGCCGGAATAACCGCGTGCGGTCAGACGGCGGATTTCGTCGTCGTACTTGTCGCTGTGGGTGATGGCGTGATCGAAGATCGAGGGATTGGACGTCAGGCCGGTCACCGACAGCTGCGCGATGTAGTTTTGCAGCGTGCCGCTGTCGAGCAGTTCGCGGGTGATGTCGTCCAGCCAGAGGCTCTGACCGGCGCTGTGGAGTTTTGCCGTCGCATTCATGTGCCGACTCCTTCCCATTCAAGCCGCCGCAGTGGGTTTCTCGACATGACCGCCAAAGCCGAAGCGCATCGCCGACAACAGCTTGTCGGCGAAGTCCTCGGCACCGCGCGAGGCGAAGCGTGCATACAGCGCTGCACTGATCACCGGCGCCGGCACGCCTTCCTCGATCGCCGCCTGCACCGTCCAGCGGCCTTCGCCGGAATCCGACACCCGGCCACTGAAATCCTTCAGGTCCGGGCTGTGCTGCAGCGCCATGGCGGTGAGGTCGAGCAACCATGAGCTGACAACGCTGCCGCGGCGCCACAGCTCGGTGACACGGGCGATGTCGAGGTTGTAGCGATAGTGCTCCGGATGCCGCAGCGGCGTGGTTTCCGCATCCGTCTCAGCCTGATGCATCCCGGCATCGGCGTGCCGCAGAATGTTCAGGCCCTCGGCAAACGCCGCCATCATGCCGTATTCGATGCCGTTGTGCACCATCTTCACGAAATGCCCGGCGCCGCTCGGGCCACAATGCAGATAGCCGCGCTCCGCGCTGTCCGGTTCGCCGCTGACGCCCGGCGTACGGGGCGCGGCGGCAACGCCCGGCGCCAGCGTCTGGAAGATCGGATCGAGCTGGTGCACCGCCTCGGTCTCGCCACCGATCATCAGGCAATAGCCGCGCTCGCGACCCCACACGCCGCCACTGACGCCAACATCAACGTAGCGCAGACCGCTTTGCCGCAGCATCGCCGCGCGAGCAATGTCGTCGTGGTAATAGGAGTTGCCGCCGTCGATGACGATGTCGCCGCGCGACAGCATCGGCGTCAGCGTTGCCAGGAACGGGTCCACCGCACCCGCCGGCAGCATCAGCCACACGGCGCGCGGCGGCTCGAGCAGACGCACGAAGTCCGCAAGCTCGGTGCTGCCCTTGGCGCCCTGCGCCAGCAGCGGCTGCATCGCCGCCGCGTCGCGGTCGGTGACGACAAGCTGGTGCCCCGCCGCCATCAGGCGCTCCACCATATTGGCGCCCATCCGGCCGAGCCCGATCATTCCAAGCTGCATGACAGATTCTCCCTTGCTCAACCGCCGCCACGGATCGCCCGCCGGGCGGCCTCGGCCACATGGCTGGCGGTGAAGCCGAAGTGCTCGCTCACCGCCTTGATCGGCGCCGACATGCCGAAGCTGTGCATGCCAAGCACAATGCCCCCGGGGCCGGCGTAGCGATCCCAGCCGATCGTCGCGCCTTCTTCCACGCTCACCCGCGCGCCGATCGCCGGTGGCAGCACGGCATCGCGATAGGATTGCGGTTGCGCCTCGAACAACTCCCAGGACGGCATGCTGACAACCCGCGCCGTGATGCGTTCCGCGGCGAGGAGTTTCCGCGCGGCCAGGCAGAGCGCAACTTCGCTGCCGGTGCCGATGAGCAGCACCGCCGGCTCGCCGGGGCCGTCGGCCAGCACGTAGGCGCCTTTGGCCAGGCCGCTGGCCGGCGCGTATTCCTGCCGGTCGATCACCGGCAACGCCTGGCGCGAGCAAATCAGTGCTGCCGGCCGGTCCCGCAAGCCGAGAATGCAGCGATACGCCTCGGCGGTTTCCCCCGCATCGGCCGGGCGGATCACCACCAGGCCCGGAATCGCCCGCAGTGACACCAGTTGTTCGATCGGCTCATGCGTCGGCCCGTCCTCGCCCACGCTGATCGAGTCATGCGTCCAGATATGCATGACCGGCAGATTCATCAGCGAGGCCAGCCGGATCGCGCCGCGGGCATAGTCGGTGAAGATCAGGAACCCCGAGCCGAATGCCTTCAGCCCGCACAGCACCAGGCCGTTGACGATGGCGCACATGGCATGTTCGCGCACGCCGAAATGCATGTTGCGTCCGCGCGGATCGCCCGGGCCGCCGATCGCCTGCATGTCGCCGGCGCCCTCGAACACCAGGCGCGTCTTCGTGCTCGGCGCCAGGTCGGCGGCGCCGCCGACCAGCCAGGGGATTTGCTGCGCGATCGCATTCAGCACCTTGCCCGAGGCCTCGCGTGTCGCCATCCCCTTGGCATCGGCCGGGAACGCCGGGAGCGCCCGCTGCCAGTCGTCGGGCAGGGTGCCGTTGCGGATGTGCTCGATCTGCGCCGCCAGCTCCGGATGGGCGGCGCGATAGCGCTCGAACAGCGCCTGCCACGCGCGGTGCGCGGCCGCGCCGCGTGCGCCGATCCCGGCGGCGAAATGGCCGCGTACCCCCTCCGGCACCACGAAGCGGGCATCAGGATCGAAGCCAAAGAACTGCTTGACCAGTCGCACTTCGGCATCGCCGAGCGGTTCGCCATGCGCTTCCGCCGAGTCGTGCTTGTGCGGCGAGCCGTAGCCGATATGGCTCGGCACGACGATCAGCGACGGGCGGTCGGTCACCGCCAGCACCTCGCGATACGCCCGGTCCAGCTGGTCGAGGTCGTTGGCGTCGCTGATGCGCGCGACGTGCCAGCCATAGGCGAGGAAGCGGGCGGCGACGTCCTCGGTGAAGGCGATGTTGGTGTTGCCCTCGATCGAGATGCGATTGCTGTCGTAGATCCAGCATAGGTTCGCCAGGCGGTGGTGGCCGGCGGTGGAGGCGGCCTCGCTGGTGACGCCTTCCATCATGTCGCCGTCGCCGCATAACGCGAACACGCGAAAATCGAACAGGGTGAAGTCAGCGCGATTGTAGGTCGCGGCCAGCCAGCGCTGGGCCAGCGCCATGCCGACGCTGGTCGAGGCACCCTGGCCCAGTGGGCCGGTGGTGGTCTCCACCCCCGTGGTCACACCGTATTCCGGGTGGCCCGGACAGCGGCTGCCGGCCTGACGGAACGTCGCCAGGTCGTTCAGCGTCACCGCATCGCGGCCATCGGCGGCGGTTATGCCGCTCAGATGGATCAGGCTGTAGAGCAGCGTGGATGCGTGACCGGCGGACAGAATGAAGCGGTCGCGGTTCATCCAATCGGGTGCAACCGGATCGTAACGCAGGAAACGCTGCCACAACACGTACGCTGCCGGCGCGGCATCCATCGGTGTGCCGGGATGCCCGGAGTTCGCCTGCTGTACGGCATCCACCGCCAGCATGCGAATTGTGTTGATGGCAAGCTGGTCTGGAGTGTCGTTCAACGTCGTCTCTCCTGGGCCTGCTGGCGCAGCGCATATCATCGACGCTGCGCAAACCGGTCAAGCAAACCTTATGCGAGGCGGCCGGCCGTGGTCCAAACGCGCCGACGCGCGATCCTTACGCCGCGGCGGCCAACAGCGCGGTGTCTTGGCGCTTGGTGCCAACCGTCCGCGCGGCCATCCGCTCCTTCATCGCCCTCTGCAGCTTGCTCAGCGCTCGCATCTCGATCTGACGAACCCGTTCCCGCGACACGCCATACTGTACCGCCAGCTTGTCCAGCGTCGTCGGATCTTCCTTCAGCCACCGCTCGGTCAGAATGTGCCGCTCACGTTTGTTCAACAGATCGAAGGTCTGGCCGAGAAGTTCCTTGCGGTCCGCCAACTCCTCGTGCTCCGCAAAAACCGTCTCCTGGTTGCTCGCCTCGTCGACCAGCCGGTCCTGCCACTGATTGTCATCGTCCTGATGCACCGAAACATTCAGGCTGTGATCCGGCGCGGCAAGCCGGCGGTTCATGCTGATCACGTCATACTCCGGCACGTCCAACGTCCGCATCACCTTGGCGACCTGCTCGGGTTGCAGGTCGCCTTCGTCGAACGCGTGCATCTGGCTCTTCAGCCGGCGCAGGTTGAAGAACAGCTTCTTCTGCGCCACCGTGGTGCCAATCTTCACCAGAGACCACGAGTGCAGGATGTATTCCTGCATGGCGGCCCTGATCCACCACATGGCATAGGTGGCCAGACGGAACCCCCGTTCCGGATCGAACCGCCGGAGCGCCCGCATCATGCCGATATTGCCTTCGCTGATCAATTCGCCGAGCGGCAGACCATAGCCGCGATAGCCCAGCGCGATCCGCGCAACCAGCCGCAGATGCGAGGTGACCAACTTGTGCGCCGCAGCAAGATCCTGCCTGTCCCGCCATGCTCGCGAAAGTGCGAGCTCCTCTTCGGCTGACAGCATCGGATAGGCATGAATAGTTCGCAAATATTGCGTCAGGCCTTGCGAGT
>JASHVB010000616.1 GCA_030039695.1 Acetobacteraceae bacterium | reverse complement strand
GCGCGGTACGCCTCGCTTCATGAAGGCCTGCGACAGACCGTGGGCGACGTTTTGCGCGCTCTCGGTCAAGTACCATTGCAGATGGCAGACCAGCCTCGAATGGTCGTCGAGAACGCCGAACAGGACCGGTGTCTGCCATTCACCGCGCGGGGTCAGCACCTTGCGGGCGGCAAAATGACAGTCCCAATGGAGCAGTGATCCGCAATACTCAGCTTCGTAGCCACGGATCTCACGCGCGGCGAGCTTCGCCTCGGCCGCCAGCGCGCCGGCGGTTCGTCGTGTGCTCACCCGCCGCCGCTTCTGCAACCCCTGCGCTTTGAGGTATCGCCGGATCGTCGAGTAGGACGGCACCGGTCGCAGCTCAGCGTGATTGGCAGCCGCGGCGAGCAGATTGTCGTGATGCAGTTGGGCGGACCAGTTCGGATGCGCGGCATACTGGGTTCGCAAGGCCTGGCGAAGCGCCGCGGTCATCGCGGCCTGGTGACCGGCATCCTGGCGCGGTTTACGACGCAGCACGCCAAGCGGATCCGTCCGCTCGCGCAACGCCTTGTAGTACCATCGCTGGATCGTCGAGCCGCCGAACCGTACCGGTTGGCCGCTCGCCGGATGGCGCCATTCACGCAGTGAGAGCTTGCGGATCTCGGATCGCAAGCTGCCTTTGACCGGGGGATCGGCCAGCAACTGGCCGATCACCGAGAAGCGCAATTGCGCCCAGCGGTCGTAGATCCTCGGCTGGCGTCTCGCCGTCATGCTGGCCCCACTGGCTCATCCGGTTCGGCCAGACCCTATGAGCGGCGCGGCGCGCTGCCGACGTGCATCCTCTGCGGGTGAGCGTCGTGCGTCAGAAAGCCTGCATTGATGCGCCTGTGGTGATTGGGCCGAGGAACAACAGAAAGCCGATCAGCTGCTGCGCGGTGTCGCCGGCGAAGCGTTCCAGCAGTGCGGCGGGCAGGCGCGCGGCATGGATCGGCGGCATCAGGCCGGCCGAGCGTGCCTGCCAGAACGGCGTTGCGGTGAAGCCGGCCCGCCACCAGTCCCGCCAGCGCGCCGCCGTCCGGCGGTCGACGCCGATCGTCTCACTGAGTTTGTCGAGCCGTCGCTCGGTCAGCCCGCCCTGCATCGCCGCAATCAGCGTCACGACCACCGCCACATAGACCTTGCGGCCGAGAAATCTCAGCGACGCCGGTGTCGCACGGTTGCGGCAGCCATCGATGGCGCAGCAGAAGCTGAACCGCCGGTCGTGCTCTTCGCCGAGTGCCACCGGGCGGCCACGCGGCTTGCGCGAATAATCCGCCGTGTGCAGCACACCGCCGCACGCCCGACAGCCCGCGGCGCGGCACTGCGCCGCCAGATCGCGATCGAACGCCAACAGCTGTTGGTGAAACTTGGCATCCGCCAGCAGGGCTTGGTACAAGGGCGTCCGTCCTTCTCATCGAGTTGGGGAAATGGCGAAAATCGGCCGCAATGATCGTTGCCCGTGCGGCAGCGGCAAGAAATACAAGCAGTGCTGCCTGGCAAAGGACGAAGCGGCCGAACGTTCCGCGCGCGCGCAACCCGCAACCGTTGCTGCTGCCCAGACAGCAGATCGTCTGCCGCAGCATCACCCGTACTTCTGCAATGACTGCAACGCCGAGGTCGACGAGGCGGCCAATAGCGTGATCGCCCTGATCGACGCCGGAAAACTCGACGACGCAGAGCGGGCCGCACAAACATTGGTTGAGCAATGGCCCGACATCTACGACGGATATGATTGCCTCGGAATGGTTTGTCATGCCCGAGGCGATAAGCGTCAGGCCGCCGACTACTATCGCAAAGTTATCGGCTTTGCTCGCCGGGATCCCACTCTCTACGATCCTCAGTTCGAAAATTACTACCAGGAGCTGGTTGCCAGCCTCGATCCGACCGCAAGCTTGGGGGCTCTGCCCCCAAACCCCCGGGATATTTGAGGTCCAGTGATGACCAGGTAGGATCGCGGTGCGGTACAGGCGGGGACGCCGATGACCGCGTCCGGTGATCCGACCCGGTGCCGCACTGGCGCCGGGTCGTCGGATTGCTCAACGCCAACTCGATTGCAACATGTTCGCCGCGATTGATGAAATCGCCGCAATGACTGAGGCGCCGTCTATACGCTCCATCACGTAACGTGATCAGAAATCGCGCCGCCCAGGTTCAATTTAACGGCTCAGGCTCATACTTTGGGTGGTGGGTTTTGTACAGGGAGCCCCGTATCGGGTTGTTGATGCCGGTGTGATGGGAGGCGGCCGTTTCGTTCGGTCCTGTACGAATGGTCTTATCCAATGACCGGTTTGGGTGGATTCCGGTGATTCTCCTGCACCGGACCGAAGGGTATCGTTGCGCCGAAAGCGGTCATCCAGCGACCCAACTCAACTCCATTTGGCAATTTAATGATGTGCGTCGAGGTCCGCACAATAGGCGCGCACGGCCAGCGAAATCGCGGGTGCGCAGCGAGCAGGCGGCGTGCCATTTGGGCTAAGGATTGGTAGACGATCCTCCCGAATTCAGTTTGCTTTCATCACAGCTGGCGGCGACCATGAGCCGTCAATGATCGCAGTCTTCGGCCAGTAGGCGCGAAGGTAAAGCGAGAAGTCGGCTCCCTTTGGTGCCGGTAGCCAATTGGCGCGTTCGGGTCCTGACGGAGGAT
>JASHVB010000615.1 GCA_030039695.1 Acetobacteraceae bacterium | reverse complement strand
AGGTCAACGTCCCCGCGCGCTGCCAGCCGTCAGCACAGCGCCACCGTGTCGTCGATGGTCAGCCCGCCCGTGCCCAGTCAGCACAAGACAGTCGCACCCATAGCGGCAAATCGGCCGGCCATTCCGAGCGGATCGCATCCAGCATTTCCGTGAGGAAACGGCTGCGTCCAGCCGCGTCGCCGCCATAGGCATCGGTGCGCCGGTTGGAGATCGGCGACAGCAACGCGTGCGTCAGGTCTCCGTGCGCCGCGTGCAGTTCCAGTAGCTTAACGCCGGCCCCGCGCGCGAGCCGTGCGGACGTGGCGAACTGGCC
This sequence comes from Acetobacteraceae bacterium, assembly GCA_030039695.1. Next base: position 19,087 of record JASHVB010000615.1, on the reverse strand, counting down.
GGCAATGTCGGCGATCTCCCCCGCAGAGAGCATGTGGATCAGTCGCACCGGCGACCATGCGAATGGCGCTGGGCGCCAGTGGTACCCGGCCGCCGTCCTGCGGCGCGATCGGTGCGCCGCCCTCCCATGGCCCCTTTACCAACGCCTTACGCCCGGCATGTGCGAGCTGCACCGCTGGTACGGCTCCGCCGCGCTCGATGATCGCGACGATGCAGCCCAGCCGGGTCTGGTTCCTCTCGTCCCAAGGCCGAGGCAGTGATGCGTGATGCGTCCGACCGCCGATACATGCGTCGCTTCGGTGAACACGATACCGGCGCCGCCCATGGCACGCGCGCCGTGGTGTTGGATATGCCAATCGTCTCCCAGCCCCTCGGTGGCGCTGGATTGGCACATCGGCGAGACGACAATGCGGTTACGTGAGGTTACCGAACGGAAGCTGACAGGCTGAAAAAGCAACGGCGTGTGTGGCATGCGGTCAGGGTTTCTTGCGTCTCAATGGCACTGCAACCCCGCGACCAAAAAGCAATCTCATACGAGAACAACAATGGGCCGCGCGGACCAAGCGAGTTCCCGAGTGAGATCGCTTTGCCGTGGTGCGGCTCGCAATGGCACCGAATGATGGTACTCGGCACGGAACGGAACCCAGCGGAGCTGAGACGCCGCGTGCGCCAACGCGTGCGCGCCGGCCGGCCGAAACATGTCGAGACGCTGGCTGAGGTGTTGGTTGCCTGCGCCTCGGAGAGCGGCGAGGCATGGCGATCCCGGACGCGTCAGTTTGCTGCGCGGCGACGGTGTGGGTGCGGCTCGGGCCTCCGGCGCCGCAATGGCGGGGCAGAGCGCGTTGGTACCACCTCGCCCGGGTCCGCCTGGGTGGGCGTAATCGACGGCAAATAACAGATACCGGCACTGTGGTGCCGCCTTGGACGGCGGGGTGCGTCATCGGTCGGCAGCCATCGCGTTGATGCAAACGGCCAAGCTCAACCGCATCGATCCGATGACTGGGCTCAGCATTGTGCTGGGGCGGGTTGTATCCGGACGAACCACGCCCAAGACTTGCACGCCACCGGCGCCGCCGCTCCACCCTGACCGCCACGGCGCAATGCGCTACGCTCCGCGCATGAACCGCCCGCTGCAGATTCTCTCCATCCAGTCCTGGGTCGCTTACGGCCATGTCGGCAACGCTAGCGCGGTGTTTCCGCTGCAGCGCCTCGGCGTCGAAGTCTGGACGATCAACACGGTGCAGTTCTCCAACCACACCGGCTACGGCCACTGGACCGGGCAGGTGTATACTGGCGAGCAAGTCCGTGACCTGGTGGACGGCATCGCCGCCCGCGGCGTGCTGCGGCACTGCGACGCCGTGCTGTCCGGCTACCTGGGCGACGCTTCGATCGGCGAGGCCATCCTGCATGCCGTGCAGCGCGTGCGCTCGGAACATCCGGCCGCCGTTTATTGCTGCGATCCGGTGATTGGCGACATCGAGGAAGGCGTCTACGTCCGCGAAGGCATCGAGGCCTTTCTGCGCGACCGCGCCCTGCCGCAGGCCGACATCGCCACGCCGAATCGTTTCGAACTAGAACGCCTGACCGGGCGCACCTGTGCCACGCTCGCTGAAGCAAAAGCCGCAGTCACGCAGCTCGCCGCAACGTTGCGTCCCGACGGCCTGCGTTGCGTGCTGCTCACCAGCCTGGATACCCGGGACACGCCCGACGATCACCTCGACCTGATGGTGGGAGAAGCGGGCCGTTTCCACTTACTGCGCACGCCACGCCTGCCCATCGCCGTTAACGGTGCCGGTGACGCCATCGCGGCGCTGTTCTTGTTCCATCGCCTGAACGCTGGTAGCGCGGTTGCGGCACTGGAAGCGGCAGGTTCGTCGGTGCACGGCCTCTTGAGACGCACCGCCGAGGCGGGCTCGCGCGAGATTCTCATGGTCGCGGCGCAGGAGGAATTCGTCCGTCCATCGCAGCGTTTCATCGCGGTCGAATGTTAGTCGCGTGTCGTTGCGAGGAGGGCAGTAACGAAGCCTTGATCCACTCCGCGGCGCAAGCCCATGCGGGATTGGTTCCGCGGTGAAGCTCGAGGAATACTGCACTCCTCGCGATGACGCGTGAGGCACCATGGCAAGACATACCTCCTGCGGCGTGCTGGTCACCGACGGCGAACGCTTGTTGCTTGGCCACGCAACCCGCTCTCCGCGCTGGGACATACCCAAGGGGATCGCCGAGCCGGGCGAATCCTTTGCCGCCGCCGCTGCGCGCGAACTGGACGAGGAAACGGGGCTGATCGTCCCGGGACGCGCGCTGCACGATCTCGGCGTGCACACCTACATGCCGGGTAAGGCCCTTGCGCTGTTCGCGTGGGCACCGCCGCAGATGCCGCAGCCGGAGACGCTCACCTGCCGGTCCACGTTCCTGCTGCCCTCAGGCGCCAGCGTACCGGAGTTCGACCGCTTCGGCGTGTTCGCGTGGGACGAGGCACTTGCCAAGGTCGGCCGCAACATGGCGCGCGTCCTCGCGGAAGTCCGCGCGCGTTGCGCTGCTGTCAGCAAGTAGCGTTCCTCGACGACGCGATCCCCTTTTTCCTACGGGATATCCACGAATGAGCCCAGAATATGATTGTCATAGAGTGATCAGGCTTGTCTCAGCAGCGGTTCTGTTCGGGGCGGTCTTGAGCTTCGCGGTCGCTTTCTTCTTGCCGGTTTACACGGATGAGCTGGGCTGGAAGCTGATCGAGGGCCGCATGTACCTTGACGGGTTGCAGAGCGTTAAGCTGCTCCCGCAATGCGGCAATTATGCGGTCCCCATCCCCAGGCTGCTGCTTCCATTTCGATACCTGGATAGCCTGCTCTACGAGAGGGTGGACGATCCCATCTTCATTCGTGTTAGCGGGTTCCTATTGGGTCTGGCCCAACTCTGCATCGCCTGGGTGATAGTGTCTCGAATTCTCCGCCGCGCAATCACGAGGTGGACCAGTGCAGTGCTGGTCCTGTCATTCGCGACGATCGGCATCATGCCGTTCTTACTGGTGATGAACCGGCCCGAACAGATCCTGAGCACCGCAATTCTCATTCTCGCGCTCCCGCTGATCTTTGATGCGTCGCCTCCCAGGCTTGGCGTCCTCTTAGACATCCTTCAAGGTCTTATCGTCACTCTCTTCTGCGGCTTTGTCATATCAGAGCATCCGCGTGGATTGTTTGTCTTGCCGCTGATGCTGCTATTTCTATTTCGCTTCAGCAGCCGCCAGATTATCGCGTGGGCCGGCGCGGTGTGCATCTCGGTGATTGGATTTGCCGCGCTGGGGAACTGGAGCGCATTGTCTGCATGCTCGGATCCCAGTGTGCATCGCATTCTGATGCTGGAGAACATCACGATTGCTGAGGCCGACCACCAGCTGTTGGCTTACCTGCGTGCGCTTTTGAGTGAGGACGTACACGAACCGCTGCGCGCCCTTTACATTAAGCAATTCCAGTTCAATTACTACTTCACTTCGGACATGATACCTCCCGCTAGCGGTTGGCTCGCGTGGACAGTGCGGAAAATAACGTCGGCAGCCTTCGTCGGGCTTTTTATGGCCGGAGCTTCGGCGTTCATTCTCGCTGCAGCTGGTGCAGTTCGATCCCGCCGATTGGACATGCCAGTCGCGGCGCTAACAGCTCTGTGGGCATTCTGGGCGGCGTCGTCAATCGCGCGGGTCTTCAAGGCCGACTACGAGGAAGCCGTGATGATGCCGGTCCTCGTTCTCTCCACCGTGGGTTCGCTATGGGTTGCCCGGTACGAGATCAGCAACTGGTTGGGCATGCTCCGATTCCAGCGACTTTGCCGAGGTGCTTTCGTAGGACTGATCGGTCTAGCCCTGGTCAACCAAGCGACGCTGCTGTGGAATTATGCACCTTGGGTTCTCGGGGCGTGGACCGATCCGGGTTATGCGAGGAAACAGAAATGGTCCATAGTTCCATTCGGTTATAGTCGCCTGCGGCCGCAGATCGTTGCCGCAGGTGCCATGTGTGGTCTTCGCTCGCACGACAGACTCCACCATTTGGTGGTTGATGAGCTGACGTACTACGTGTTTCGCTCGTCCTTTCAGCCAATATTGGCAACTTATATTGATCAGGATGGCTGGGGAAATCATATTGTCGATTACCACAGGCTCCTGGCAGGTATTGGCTCACAAGGTCTGATTGCGAGGTGTCAATCGATTCCAACTGAGCTTCGGAACGAGGCGAAGCAATTCGGGCAATTCTGCTGTTTGCCTTCCTTCAGTCGTGGGCGATAGTCGGGTTCCGGTGCCTTATACCAAGCGTCCCAGATCGGAACCGATGCCCCAGTCGCGCAGTCCGACGGACATGATCGTCCACGGCTCGGCCTTCAGCCTGTTCCAGGCGTAACGGCAGTGACAGGTTGTCGTCATCCCCGAACACGTGATTGGAGAGCCAGTTGTCCCGCATGTGTTGCTAGACGTTTTCCGGGGGGCTCAGTTCGAAACACATCGTCGGCAGGAGACCGATGCTGATGCTGTCGATTCCGCGCAGGACACGACTCAATGAGCTGCACTTCGCAGGGCTTGGCATTAATACCAACCGCCCCAAAAACCGACTCTCGCACGGGCTGAAGAGCCTCGCATTATCAGTTGGGTAACGTGGCGTCGAAGAGTCAGTCCTTCGGGCGGTCGGTATAATACCATCGCGGCGGCCATCACCCCGCTGTTGATATGCAGCAATATGGCGGCGTTGGGCCGATGCCAGAGCAACGGCCGAAAAGCATCGTCAACACGATGCCGGTGAGCACCAAGGGTGATAGCTGGCTCGCCGGGGACCGGTGGTGAGCATGGCGCCGATGCCTAGCGCTAGGCATGTGGTTGACATGTTTCGGCGTGTACCCAACGCTTACAACAAACAATCGCCCTTTTTGGATATTCCGATTACGAACGTATAAGGGACTCGCGAATAGTTCTCTCGTATATGAAGATTGACGCATTCGAATACGTTGCCGAGCACATTCCGATACCCTCTTTCGTCGCGTACGAAACGGCCTCGGTCATTGTCGAGGAGCCATTTCCGGAACGCAGATTGTTGCTCGCGGTAGCAACCATCCAGGGAAAGCAGCAGACCGCCCGGCCTCAAGACTGCACGAACGTTCTGCAACGTCTCGGTCAATATGTCGTCCGGAATATGATGCAGAACGCCGTTCATCATCACGACATCGGCGGGGGCGAAGTCCCGGGCTGCTGCGGCATCGAACAAGCGGCAAAAGAAGCTGCCGCGACTTCCGAATTTCTTGTTTGCATGCGCAATATAGGAAGGGTCGATATCAAACCCTATATAATCTACCCCTCCCGGCAAATGTTTCACGATATATCCCGGACCACATCCAATGTCTATCACGCGCATTCCTGGCTTTATGCCAATGAATTCTGATATAGCTCTGACGCGAGCGTCGAAGAATCCGCCCGCTTCCTGGAAGGTCTGATATACGAAGGGAACGTTAAGAACTCTCTTCAGCATATTGAGCACTATTCACGATGGGCTATTCGGTGGCATCTGGGGGGCTGCAGGCTGCCTGCCCCCGGACCTGAATACCCACCAGTTCATGGCAATGAAATTGACCACGGGAATCAGTGCAACAGCCGCGGCGATGCCGACGCCGTAGTTGAGATGGAGGGCGTTCACAGCTGTACCCATCGTGATGGTGGTCAGAAGGATGTTGACAAGGTGCAGGATGGCATATCTGAGCAGATCCCCGAACATCTTGTTATGTGACAGGAAGGAGAAATTCCGGTTGCCCACGAAGTTCAAAGGGATCGAGACCACGTATCCGGTCGCTGAGGAGAGCTCGGGATCGAATCCACCCCAACCAGCCATCAGTGCGGTAACAGTCGAAAATATCCCGGCGCTCAGCAAACCGACCAACCCGAACCGCGCTGCCTTGAACACGACGGATTGCGACCGTGCCAATGTGGTTGCGTAAATCCAGGCGGGATGAAGCTTCCAGGTCACGCCGTCGCTGCAACATAATATTGAGCCCCAAACGGGAAGCCGCCTGCGAGTTTGTCAACGCGGCGCAAGAACTCGTTGAAAGGAGGAATTGAGAGGATGAACCGGCTATGGACTTGCCTGAAGCCGGCGCCGCGATACAGTCCCTCGGTCACTTCGCTCCGCATCAGTACCGCATCCTCGTCGAAGGGGCACGATCTGACCGCGCGCATGGTCAGTGGGTTGCGGGGATTGTGCTCAAAAATCAGAACAAGCCCGCCCGGCCGTAGGACACGGTGCATTTCCTGGGCAAATGTGTTCCATCGTTGCGGCGGAACATGGTGCATCACGCAGATGGCGAACGCGAGGTCGAAGGAACCGCTGGAATAGGGAAGTACCTCACCGTTGTATACCCTATAGTCCACCCCCGCGTTACGGCTCTGAGCGCAGCCGAGGGATGCACTCGAGACGTCAACACCGGACAGCGATTTGAACTGCGAAGACAGCCGCGCATGGTAGTTGCCGACGCCACAACCAACATCGAGCGCTGCGAGTCCTGTCGTTGAGCCAAAGTGGGAAAGACTCACATCAAGAAGGTAATCGGTCTTGACCCTCGTGTAGAAGTCGGTTGACAGGCCCGTAAACGAAACTGCGCTGTCCACAGCATCCGAATAGGTATCCTTGTAAGAATCGAAGGTGCGGGCCGTTTGCGCCTGTTGCGGATCCATCGCCTAGTCACCCCGTATCCAGCCGGTTGCGTCCTTTTATCGCCGGGCACCCGCATCGAAGGACATCGAGAGCTGACGCGCAAGCTGCCTTACGCCTGTTTCGAGGTCCGTCGGGTGCCAGTCAGCGGGCAAGACCGAGGCTCGGTATGTGATATGGCCCGCGTTTGACGGAATTGAGTCTAGCTTGACATAGAGGGGACGTGCAACAACCTCTCTAACGATATCAAGCATCTCCTTTACCGTGGTCGGCTTCCCGCTCGCCAGCGTGAATGTTCCGGGAGCGACCTCGCTGCTGATGATGCGCCGTGCGATGAAATCGCCTACGTCCGATGACAGGACGTAGTCACGGACCGTGGTGAGGTCGCCAAAAATCCGTGAAACTGCGTGCCTCTCGGCATTGGCAATTAGCGTGTTGACTAGTCCAGCTCGGCCCCCCGGTCCGTTGTAGCCATAAATCGAGCTTGGTCTGTAAACATGGTCCTCCAAGTCCCTCCGCGCCTCTCCAAGCAGCCGCTCCTGTTCTAGCTTGATCTGGCCATAGGCCCTTTGCGGGTTCGGCACTGATGCATGGTCGACGAAGCGCTGTCCCTCGAACAGCCCACCCCCCGAACTTAACATATGGAAATGCAGTCGTCCCCTCAGTGCAATAGATCTTAGGTTCCGTGCCCAAGTCAGGACATCGGTGAAAGCTCGCATTTCGGCACCGAGTTCTTCCCGCGAGGACCCAAACCCAGCCTTTCCCGCCGCCCAGATCACATCCAGCCTGTCCGGGTTGTCGTAGCTGTCGATCGCCTGGGACAGCACTTCAAGATCACCCGCACGCCTCTCGGGCGAGAGCCAGTCAAGCGGACGACGCGTCGAGGAGCAGTCATGTTGCCGCTCCAGCGCATGTGCTATCGCGCCGCCCACTAGACCAACGCCAAACAATGCCACGAGCTGCGGGCCGTTGATCGATGGGGCATAGCGGCGGTGGAAGAGAATCATTACCGGCCCGATGAAAAATAGTCGGCGACACGTTGGTCTATTGATCGGTCAACCGTGAAAAAGATGGGCTTGCCGTGCGTGGCCAACACCAGGATCGACAAATATTCGAGAACAAGCGACAGCATGAACGTAATGCCGCCGCCGAAGAGCAGGGTCGCAATCATCTGAGAGGTCCAGCCCGGCGGAAGAATTTCAGACGAAATAAACAACCGCTGCAGAACTAGCCAAATCGCGCCAACTATGGCGAGCAGCATGACGACCACACCGGCTAGGCCAAAAAGGCGAATGATCTTCACCTGGCTCGAAACCAGCAATCGCCGCGCATGCGTAAGCAGGCGTCGGAAACTGTAGCCGCTACGGCCACCCTTGATGAAGCGCCGGTCCTTGAGGTCGACCGGTAGGTAACTCACCCGATTGCTGAACCACGACAGCGCCACGTCGAAATAGGTCTCGTGGCCACAAACGCTGGATGCCGCGCGCGCCAGGGATCCCCGCAAAAGACGGAAGCTGTTAAAATTCACAATATTGGCATTACCGGTAAGGAGCACCATCAATTGCTTAAACCAGCGCGATGTCCAGTCCCGGCTTCGGGCTTCGTGCACCGCACTGATGGGCTTGGCATAAACAACGTCTGCTCCTGCCCGGACCGCGGACGCCAGCAATCCCTCGATCTCGCTGGGCGAATGTTGCAGGTCTTCATCCATAGTGACCACCCAGTCGCCCGAACTGTGGAGCACACCAGCAATGGTTGCAGCGTGCTGGCCAAAATTGCACATGAGGTGAAGCGCCGTCACGAAGTTATACTCGGCAGCCAACCGATCGATGACAACCGGAGATCCGTCAATCGCGGCGTCGTCGACGAGGATCACTTCGGCCAAGTCCATTGGTGCCTGTGCTTCCTGCCAGCCGGTCCTAACGAGGTCCAACTGGTGCACCAGTTCGGGCAGATAGGCCTCACCAGAATAGACCGGCACCACAACTGAGATGAACAGTGGACTGTCAGGAGCCATTGCTCACGCTGCTACGTTGATCGGCACAGTCAGCTGCGTGAGTCGGCGTTCGCCCAACACGGCAGCGGTTGGCGGCGCAGAAATACGATTGGCAAGCGCCTGGTGCTGAAAGGAGCAACAGCGCCTGATAACTCGAAAGGGTACTGGCATTGGAATGCTTCCGATTGAAGCTTTGACCATATAGGCGAAGAGAACATCGGCGACGTGAAAGCTATCAAGCACAGCTCAAACTGAGCCGAAATGCTTGTTCAACATCGCGTCAACACTGATCGCAATGCCCTTGCGTTTGCAATGGCAGATTAGCATACGCCGCCTACAGAACAAGCTGCACATTTCCGTTCCCTTCTAGACGGGATGACAAGGTCTACCGAGGGCTGGGAGTACGGTGCCACCACCGACCCTGGCGTGAGACTGCGCCGAGGTGGGCCACACGATTCACCTTAAGCTCTGAAGCTAGGTCGGGGGCAGCGTTGGTGTCAACGATCCAAATGTTAAAGTGCTGGTCGATCGGATCGACGACAGTTTCCACGACCCCATGCTCAACGAATCCGCGTTCCCGAAGAACCGTGACCGCCTTGGCGGCGTCCTGCGTGTTCCCCGAAGGCACCACGACCGACGCAGAACTGTTCAACTTTCCCGAGCCGGCACCTGCCAGCTCTGGTGTTGGGCGATTGAGCGCGAGTATTCAAAGAAGATCATGCTACTCATTGCCATCAAGCTAGCGTGAGCCGCAGTGGGTGCACTGGGTGCAGGTACCAAAGCTCACCCCCGAGCACAAGTGTGTGAGGCTAACACAGTCGCTGCTGAAACCGCGGCCATTACCGCGCGTCCGCCGTAACAATCCAGCGTGCATTGACGGAGCCGGGCGGAAGAAAGGAATCCAGAGACACATGAAATACCATAGCCACTGCAGCCATACCGTTTTAATCACCGGATCCGAAACGACGACGCACAGACAGAAATCGATGGCGTAGGCAAAGATCCGTACATCAGCCTTCAATTGCCGGTGCCATGGTTCACCGCCGAACACAACGAGCCGTGCCAGCAGCACACCGACCGGAATGAATTACGCCGTCGCACTGCGAATTCGGGTCGGAAAAAGGAATGAACCCGTTATGCCACCCACAAGACACCCGTCACTTCGTCGTGGGAATGGAAGCCTTGAAGAACCATGGATCATCGAAGGCGAGGCACGTTAACGTCCACAATGCCAGGCGCGGCTGCTGTCGCGGCCCCACAAAAGGCGACGACCCCCTCGCTTGGGGGTGCTGCTGCGGACGATCGCGGCGGACTGCCCGCAGATGCAGGTGCCGCACGTGCATGACCCGTGCGGCGTGCATCTGCCGTGCCTGGGGCTGTGCGGCGGCGCTGAGCAGGCTCGTCAATGACGTGTCTGTCGGGGCACCATTCCCCCTATCTGCTCCGCTGATAGGGGGAGCGATAAAAGGATGCCACGACAAAACCGCCGTGGAACGTGGAGAAGTCCGTCACACAGGGGCGCAGTAGCGTTCCCCGGTCTGCAAACAGGGAGGAAGCCATGACGTTTCAAGTTCGTCGGATCGTCACCGGTCATGACGCGGACGGCAAAGCGATCGTCGCAACGGATGAGATTCTGCCCGGCACCAGCCGCCCGGGCCGCGCGGGCATTGCGCGTGTCGATCTGTGGTCGACCGACCGCATGCCGGTGGACAACTCGGACGAAGCCGCGGCCGCGCAACGCGCGGGGTTTGTGGTGCGACATAATTACGTCGGCTCCGGTCAGGGCACAGTTGTGCGCATCACGCAATTCGCGCCCGGATCGCCCAAGTTCATGCATCGCACCGAAACGCTCGACTACGCGGTTCTGCTTTCCGGGGAATGCGACCTCGAGCTCGATGATGGCGTGATCGTGCACGTGAAAGCGGGTGACGTGGTGGTACAGCGCGGTACGATGCACGCCTGGGTTAATAACGGGACGGAGCCATGCGTGTTCGCGTTCGTGCTGATCGACGCCGAGCCAGCAGAGGCTGGCGGGCGGAAGCTGCTGACGCACTATCCGACGTAAGCGCGATCCCTATTGCCGGCGCGGATCAAGCGCGTCGCGCAGTCCGTCGCCCACCAGGTTGAACGACAGCACGCACAGGAAGATCGCCAGCCCTGGGAAGATCGCCAGCCACGGCGCCTGTTCCAGGAAGCGCTGCGCCGAGTTCAGCATCGATCCCCAGGACGGATCAGGTGGCTGCTGACCGAGGCCAAGGAACGACAGAGACGCTTCAGCGATGATCGCTTGCGCGATCGACAGCGTGCCCTGCACCAGGATTGGCGGCACAATATTCGGCAGGACATGCCGCACTGCGATGCGCCACGGCGGATTGCCCAGTGCGCGCGCCGCCTCGACGTATTCCACCGCGGCTGCCTCCATCGTCGCGGCGCGCGTGACCCGCATGAAGCGCGGCGCAGTGGACACGCCGATCGCGATCATCGCGTTGGTCAGGTCGGGGCCGAGGAACGCGGCCAGCGCGATCGCCAGGATCAGGAACGGACACGCCAGCATGGCGTCGATCAGCCGCGACAGCACCGAGTCGATCCAGCCTCCGGCAAACCCGGCGAGCAACCCCATCGGCACGCCGATGCTGGCGGCGATCAGCACGGAGACGACGCCAGCGAGCAGGGAAGCGCGTGCGCCGAAAATCACGCGGGACAGCACGTCGCGGCCGTTCTCGTCGGTGCCCATCCAGTGCGCGGCGGACGGTGCCTTGCGGATCATAGTCCAGGACGTGGCAATCGGATCGTAGGGTGCGATCAACGGCGCAACGATCGCAACGGCGATGAAGGAGACGATGACGATCAGCCCGAGCACCGCGACGGGCCGGCGCAGGAAGTAGCGCAGCGCGATCTGCGACGGGCTACGGTGGCGAAAAGGCACGACGGCGCCGGCGACGGTGGTGCTCATCGCCACCCCCCTCTCCCGCCCTGGGCGGGAGACGTCGCCGGGCGACGCGACACAGGTGGGGGTGGCGCCAACCGCATCGGGCGCTCCGCAGCACCCTCAACCGAGGACGCGTCGCTCTGTCGCGCTCTCCCAGTCCGTGGGCGAGGTGTCATCACGCCCTCCGCAGCCTGGGATTGATCACGACGTACAGCACGTCTGCCACCAGGTTCAGCAACACATAGAGCGCTGCCGTCACCAGAACGACGCCCTGCACCACGGGGTAATCGCGGTTAAACACTGCATCGACGATCAGTTTGCCGAAGCCAGGAATGGAAAACACTTGCTCGGTTAGCACCGCGCCGGAGAGCAGAGTGCCAAGCTCCAGCGCGCCCAGCGTGACCACCGGGATCAGTGCGTTTCGCAGCGCATGGCGGAGCAAGACGTTGAGTTCCGGCAATCCCTTGGCCCGCGCGGTGCGTACGAAATCCTGGTCCATCGCCGTCAGCATCGAACTTCGCGTGTGTCGCATCAAAATCGCTGCGATCGAATTCCCTAGGACGAACGCCGGCATGATCGTGGTCGCCAGCGACTGCCGCCAATTCTCGGCCAGCGGCACGTAACCTGACGGCGGCAGCCAGCCCAGATCGACTGACACCAGCAGAATCAGCATGATCCCTAGCCAGAACGTCGGGGTGGATAACCCGGCAAGCCCAATCGCATTCGCCAGATAGTCCCAGAACCGGTTGCGCTGTACCGCCGCGATCACGCCAGCCGGCACGCCGATCAGCACCGCGATCACGAATGCCATGGCGCTCAACTGCAGCGTCACCGGCAGCTTCTCTTCGATGAGTTGCGCCACCGGCTGACGGATGCGCCACGAATACCCAAGATTCCCGCGCAACACGTTGCCCAGCCAATGCACGTATTGCACCGGCAGCGGTCGGTCCAGCCACAGTTCGGCACGAATCTGCGACAGCACCTGCGGATCACCACGTTCCTCGCCGGCCATTACCAGTGCCGGATCACCCGGCATCAGCTGCTGCAGGGCGAAGACCAACACACTGACCAGCAGCAGGGTGGGTATGATCTGCGCGATCCGTACCGCAAGATAGCTGCGCACTACTTACTCATCTCCAGGCCTTGCAGGCGGATCATGCCGTCGGGCATCGGCCGAAAGCCCAGCAGTTTGGCCGACATTCCCTCGATGTTCCGCGGGGTCCACAGGTAGGTTATCGGCAGGTCCTTGGCTTCCTGCGTCCACATCTGATCGTACAACGCCTTGCGGTTGTTCAGATCGGTCATGTCACGCCCCTCGGTCAGCAGCTTGTCCACCGCCAGGTTCACATAGCTGCCGACGTTCTGTACCTGGTGACTGTGCAAAAAGGCGTAGACGTTTCCATCGATATCGGCGCGGCCGGACCAGCCGATCATCAGCGCTTGGTAATCCCCTTGTTCCGATAGGGTCAGCGTGGTGGCGAATTCAGTGGCGCGGATCTTCACGTCAAACCCCGCCTCTGCTGCCATTGACTGGATCACTTCTGCCGCCTGCTCGGTGTCGGGGTTGTTGGCGACCATCAGCTCCACTGGCACCGGCAGCTTAACGCCTGCCTGTGCCAGTAGCGCCTTCGCCTTCGCGACGTTGCGCGCCGGCACTTTCAACTTCGGATCGTAGAACGGCGAACTCATTGGCACCGCCTGCATTGTTGGCGTATTCATGCCGTTGAACACCACGTTCACCAGTGCGCTGCGGTCTATTGCCAGGCTGAACGCCTGCCGTACGAGTGCGCTGCGGCCGTACGGATTGTCGGCTGCCTTGCCGTTCGCCAGGTTGTTGGTGATGCCGAAATAGCCGAGCGAATCCGACACCACGAGCCGCAGCTTCGGGTCGGCCTTCACCGCTGCAGCATCAGTCGGCACGATGTATTCCGCCAAGTCAATCGCACCGGCCTTTAGATTCGCCAACCGCGCGGAGCTGTCCACGATGACCTGGTAAATGACCTTATCGAAATGGATATCCTTCGCGTCCCAGTATTGTGGGAAGCGCTGCAGCGTCACATGATCTTGGGGCACCCGCTCGACAAAGCTGAACGGCCCCGCGCACACCGGATGCAGCCCGAAATTCTTCCCCTCTTGTTCCGCGGCCTTCGGCGCGACGATCATCCCCGCGCGATCCGTGAGCTGTGCGAGGAAGGCGCCCGATGGGGATTTCAGCACCACGCGTACGGTTTGCGGATCGACAACTTCGACATGGTCAATCGCGCTGATCTCGCCGCGGCGGAAACTGCCCGGCATCGTTAAGTGGCGATCGAGTGAGTACTTCACAGCCGCCGCGTCCATTTTTTCGCCATCCTGAAACAGGACGCCGCGACGCAAATGGATCAGCAGTGTGGTCGGATCGACCCACTCATAGCCAGTGGCGAGCTGCGGCACGATGTGCAGATGCTCGTCGATATCGAACAATTTGTCGCAGAGGCCAGCGAAGACGATGCGGCCGACATAGGTACGGGCGAGGGTGGGATCGAGGATGTCGGCGTCCTCGCGCAATGCGATGCGCAGCGTCTGCGCCTGGGCCGAAGCAAGGGCCGCGGCCAGGAGGCAGGCAACCAGCAGCAGTCGGCGCATCGCTCGGTCTCTCCTTGATGTGCGATGGGAATGGGCGAAGCACACTCTGTGCCGGTCCCGCTACGAGGTGGCAAGCCGCGCGTGCCGCAACCGTCAAGGGGTAGACCGATGACGGCCGCTTACCTGGACGGGCATCGTCCCCTTCAACGTATGCCGAAGGCGTGCATGGCTGCCCGCCCGGCGGCTGAGCGAGAGGAAGGCATCGAAATACATGCCGGTTCCGACGGAACAGAGACGGAGATCGGGCGAGCAAGGATCGCGCGCGGTGCCGGATCGAGGCGGGCCCGCACGTGCGCGGTAAGGGGCAAACGCCTCAGCGAAGTGGCGTTCCACCCCTTGAGGCGCTTTTCCACCGCCGAAGCCGCCGGGCGCCGGCATAGATCGGTTCGTGTGACCGGGCACAAAGCCGAGAGTGAGACGGACGGGCGATACCGTCCCGGTCGTACCGATGGCATGCTGACACGGTGCTTGGGGGTCGTTCGACGACCGGGTGTAAAAAAATCGTCATCCGTACGCCAACCAGATTGCCCCCGTATGACTCGGCCGTTATCCTCGCGTTTGCGATGGGCCGTCCCCTCAATCTCATGTCGGTTCCGTCGCTGTGAATGACCGCAAGCAAGAACTGACAACCGAAGACTGCCCCGCCGCCACATTTGGTGGCGGGGAATCCTTTCGGAGTTCTTGCGGTCTCTCGTAAATGCTGAGGATGAGGTCCTGCAATCGGGTCGGTCGCGGGATCGCGCGAGCGTTATTCCCAATCAGCCGATCTTCGGATCGATGCATGTCCGGCAACGGGGAGCCAGCCGTGCTCACGGAACTGACGGAAGACAATTGGTCGATCGTGCTTGAGGTATACGGCGCGGTTGAATTGCGCCGCGGCGAGTTCGCGCTGGGCTGAGGTCGACTGGCATGCGGCCGCCGCTGCGACGTCCTCAATTCGGCTCCATGCACCGCCATAGGTTGCGCGTATGGAGAGCTCGATATCGAGCGGGTTGTCACATGCCTCGATCTGCGCATGCGACAAGCGCGGCGAAACGCCGCGACGGCCTTGATCAGAGTGGGTGCGGCCGCGCGCAGGGCCTCGGCGTCTCCGCCGTGCGTCTCCATGATTGCTGCCTGCAGTGACAGGCGCGTGTTGTCGGCCGGCTCGTTCAAGCCGAATTCGGCGATCTCCTCGTACTCGGGATCGTCCGAGGCCCCCCAGGGCGGCCTGCAGCGCTGATCTGTGCATCAAGCTGCTCCGTTGCCTGCCGCAACGCCGCGCGGGCCGCTACCCTCGCGTTGGTCAAGTTGAGGCCTGATTCGGCTAATTCGGCCAACTCCGCCTCGTCCAATCGGTCATCGCGATTCAGCGTGATGCCGAGCGCGTGGCCGCCCCATTCGTCCCTCGCCGGGCTTGGGGCGTACGACCGAGACATGTTCGCCCGCTCCGCAATTGTCAGAAATCGTCGTCGATAAATGGCGCTTCATCGCCGAACGACTCCATCGGGACGCATGTATCCTGCCGACGACGCATCTGCGGAGGGGTGGGTCTGATACCGGGCCAATCTTCTGCGAGCCTGCCGGAAAGCCAGGCTGGCGCCGGTAGAGATGGAGGCGCGGACCGCTATCCGGCAGCACTATGTCTCCGGAGTGGAGAACGGCATCCACAACGTCGCGCTGGGAACTATGCCGCATCTGGCCGCTGCGGTCGGGTTCAAGGTCAGGATGTATTCAGGTCGCCTAGGCACCCCGCGCCGTGGAGCGCCGATGCTGCGGCTACTCCTCACGACGCGCGTGGCAAAGCGTACGAGCTGCCGTGGTGGCGTCCAGAACCGGAGAGGGCCGCCCCGCCAAGGGCGGCCCTTTGTTTGCGCACTCCCGCCTCGCACCCCGTACCGCTGAGATGCGCTCGGCAGGGCCAATCGATCTTTCAGTCGGTTCCGTCGGGGCTGTAGCCGGGCAGGTTCCGGAGTTCTTGCTGATGCATCAGGAAGTCTGGTCGGGAACCGTCGCCGACGTGGGCGCCGTCACTCATCGGGGCAGGTGCCTGGTTGTAGTTCTGCGAACGGACCAAACCCGCCGCACCGCTATCAGCGGTTGCAAAACGGCCCGGCGGGTTGGTCGTCGCGGATTGTGCGAACGCGGGCACCGCGCCCGCGGCGAGGCCAGCGGCCATGCTGGCCGCAACAAGCAGCTTCTTCACGATGTCGAACTCCTGTTGTCCGAGCCTTCGGCAGATGGCCCGGAGGACTCGTGCCAAGGGCCGCCAGCCCATGCGGACCGTGTACCCCCAGGCAGAAACCCGCAGTCCGAGAAGACCGTGCTCACGGCACCGCGGGATCGTGCCCGACGGACATAAGGAGCCGCCGTTGTGCCCCCATCGACTGCTCTATACCGATAGGTATAGCCGCAGGCCGTTCCCGCAGCGGCACGCCGGCGGTGGTGGAAAAGCCGCCGCCGCGGGGATCGAATGCCTGCATCGACGGGCCGCGATCGGGCCGCCCGTCCGCTACCCCCAAAAGGGGAACGCATCGCCTCTCAGGTGATGTGAAGCGCGGTCGGATGACGCGGTACTCTCGGTAATTTCGATACCGTTCGCCTGTTGCGAATTGTTGCAGAATGTCACAGCGCTCAATACGCTGTCGGGAAACACGAATTCGAGGTCACAGATGGCAAAGCGCGCTGTTTTGGTCGCGCTGGCAGCGAGCATGCTGTTGGTTGGCGCGCATGAGGCCGTCGCGCAAACGGTGGACAGCGCAACTTGCACTTTAGGCATCATCTGCATTGGTGGTGGTGACTATGCCGCTCCGGCGCCGTTGCTTTCGGCCGGCGTTCCGCCGTTCATCGCGCTTGGCGGTGGGGTAATAGCGACCTGGCTGTATAATAAGCTGCGGAGACGCTAGACGACAGTTGCGGGCGGGTCGTCTGCGGGGCCGCTCCGTATCGCGCGTCCGCGCTCGACATCCTGGCTAACAACGCGGGCACATCGACGTTCTGATGAACGGTGGCGCTGGCGAATTTTCCAAGACAATATTCGCCCTATCAATTGCCATCATTGCTCGGCTATGTCTGTCGGCGTCCAGATCGCACGGACGACCACCGATCCTAGCGACTTCGCCACTTACTGGTTGTCGTAGGCTTCAATGTACGACGCCACCCGGTAGGAGAATCCGGCAAATGACTCCAGCCTGTTTGCGTGAATGCCTTGCCCAGCTCGGGTGGTCGACTGCAGATTTGGCCGCCCGGGCCGACGTGTCTCGTGTCACCGCCCGGCGTTGGCTGAGTGGAAGGCAGGCAATCCCCAACGACGTTGCTCGCGTCGTCAGTGTCCTAACGAAAATAGCAGGGATGGGCCTCCCCATCGAACTCCCAGCCCCGCCACCGCCGGTTCGCAAGCAGTCCCGCTTCTGGCGCTCGGTCTCGACATTCTGGTGAACAATGCTGGTGCAGGAGGCCGTTCCGTTACTTCTGGCCTGTGCTCGGAGAGCAATGTGACTTGAGGCATAGTAGTGTGAGTCGAGTCATATCTGGTAGCTCGATCTGAATGGCAATCCCGCATGGCCTGCCAGTAGGGGCCGGTGCTTATGGAATGCCATTAGAGGATAGGGTCAGATGGGAACCGACGTGGACAATGAGTTGAAGGAACTGAGGGACGACCTGCGCGACGTCAAGAAGACGGTCGGCGAGATAGCGAAGAAGGGCGACAACATAGCGGCTGCACTCGCAAGTTTCTGTAAGGACGCTTCTAGCAATGCACAAGCGGCAGATGAGGCAGTCGGATCGGTAGCGAAGGTGGTCGCAAGCCTCGCGGGCGACGTCGGAAATGTCATGGACGCCAGCAGTGAAAACGCAAAGAGGCTCGCAGATTCAGTGGGTCTCATCGACCAGCTGATGCAGAAAGTCGTATTGTCCGAGAGAAAACACGACGCCAGCATTTCAACTTGCCAGCAAGCTATCCATCAGGAGGTTCTGGACAGCAATCAGCGTGTCGTTGCGCTTATTAAGGACGGTTGACGACGCGGCGGTGGCTCATTAGGGCCGTCTGACCCGGACAGCGTTGCTTGAAAAAAAGGGCCGCTGCGGCGGCCTTTTCTGTGCGACGAGCCGCCAAGTCCTGGTGAACAACGTCGGGTCTGCGGCGCGGTCGCCGCCAGCTTAGAATTGCACCCGTCGATCGGCGATCTGCACTGCCGCGCAACGCCGCGCAGAGAGGCGCCGTGTAGCGCGCCACCATTTCCGGCCTGCGCCACCGACCAGCGTGCATCACGGCGGTTGCTGACTCGGCTCTCGAGAAATGTCTTCCCCAGGACTTCGGACCACTCGGTCCATGTCGTGAAACGGCGGACGGCGGTGTTAATTGCGGCGACTCCTAGCCTCCGCAGCAGTTTGCTGATGATTTGCTGGAGCAGGCCGATATCCGAAGCAACCCGGCGCGCCTAGCTCCCGCGGGCGCGCCTTTCTTACGTACGCCGCCCGACCGGCTGATCGGTGCCATCACAATTGGCTAGGGAGCCAGAAACACATCGAAACGTTCCTGAAGCGCTCCGGCTTTAGGCGGAAGCCAACAATACCCAGGGCTTTTCACTCCCAAACCCGGGCCCTCACCTTAGGCGCGCCCACTTCCTCCGGGCGCGCTTTTTCTGTTGGTGCCGGGCTGTATGTGGCTCAATCTGGCGTGCTTGCTGGAAGCTCCGCCAGTAGCTGGCGCAAGTCCGTCGGAACGAACGGCTTCTCCAGGATCGGTCGTGCGGCACGGGCCAGGAAACGGTGAGACGAGGCGCTCAGGGTGTCAGCCGTGATGAATGCGGTGCGCGCACACAGATGCGGCCGGTGCTCGGCCATCCAGTCATACAAGCCAGGCCCGTCCAGCCCGGGCATCCGC
>JASHVB010000062.1 GCA_030039695.1 Acetobacteraceae bacterium | reverse complement strand
TCCCGTGGCCAACAAACTCAAGGCGCGGCTTGCCGCCGGCAAAGCCTGCGTCAACGGCTGGCTTGCGATCCCGTCCGGCTTCTCTGCCGAAGTGATGGCGCAGTGCGGCTGGGACAGCGTCACCGTTGATATGCAGCACGGAGTGCAGGACTACCTGTCCATGGTGCAGTGCTTTCAGGCCATGACAGCTCACCCTGTTACGCCGCTTGTGCGCGTGCCATGGAATGAACCCGGCATCATCGGCAAGGTGCTGGACGGTGGCGCGTGGGGCGTGATTTGCCCGATGGTCAACAACCGGGCGGAAGCGCAGGCGCTGGCCAGCTACAGCCAGTATCCGCCCGCGGGCAAGCGCAGCAACGGCCCGATCCGCGCAGCGATGTACGGCGAGGCGTCCAACTACCAAAAGATCGCGAACGACGAAGTTCTGGTGATGCCCATGATCGAAACGCAGGAGGGCATCGACAACATCGACGAAATCCTGAGCGTCCCCGGCATCAGCGGTATCTATGTCGGTCCGTCCGATATGGGCTTCTCGCTCGGTCTGATCCCCACGCTGGACCGCGAGGAACCGCTGATCCTCGGCATCTACGAGAAGCTGCTGGCCTCGTGTAAACGGCATGGCAAATTCGCCGGTATCCATAACGCCACGCCGGCGTACGCTGCGCGCATGATCAGCATGGGCTTCCGCTTTGTCACCATTGCCAACGACAGCGGCCTGATGGCGCGCGCTGCACGCGAGGCGGTAACGGCGACACGCAAGGCCGCGGGAGACGTCGCATCCTGATGCGGGGACGGTCAGGGCTTGGCCTCTGGAGCCGTGATTGGGGGGCGCTAGGCGCTCACCACGCCAAGCCTTCCCAGCCTTTGGTTCAGGACGGCCGGACGGCGCCGGCCATCCAATAGCGCCTCGACCAAACGCGTGCGCTTTTCCATCAATCACACCGATCGATTGATGGTGTTCATTGCAACGATTGCAGATGCGAGGCTTCGTTCACGCTGAGCACCCGCCAGCCGCCATCGTCGTGATAGGTCACGAGATTGATCGCGCAGGGGTCCTGACGCAGGTGCCAGAGCCGCGATAAGGGCAGGTCGAGTGCGAGTAACAAAAGGGTCCGATTGACTGAATCGTGGCCGACTAGCAGTACTGTCTCGCCGCGGTGCCTGACTGTGATGGTGTGCATGGTTTCAGCGACCCGCCCGGCGAGTTGCAACAGCGTCTCGCCGCCGGGGATGACGGCGAGGTGCGGCGCGTCGAACCACCGGGCAAAGCCTTCCGGATCGGCCTGCTGCACCTCTTCATAGGTGCGGCCTTGCCAATCGCCGTAGCTGATATCCAGGAAGCTCGGCATCGGCACGACTGGCAGCGACAGAGGCTCCACAATGATTCCCGCTGTCGTCATGCAGCGCGACAACGGGCTCGCGTAAGCCGCAGCCGGGGGTGGCAAATGGGCCAGCAGGTCTCGCGTCATTTCCGCCTGCCGCGTGCCGCGCACGGTCAGCGGCAAATCGGTCTGTCCGCGGAAGCGCGGTGGTAAGATACCTTCCACATGGCCGTGCCGGACAAGCACGATGCGTGTGCCCACACTTGCGTCATTGCTCATGGTCGATCACCCGTCTTGGGGACTGAAAGGGCCTGAAGCATCGCCCAGGCCGGTCGCATGGCAAGTGACACAAACGTCATCAGGCCCGACACGCGGGGTCGAGCGAGCTCGTCGTCCGCCCCCGGCCGACCGACATTGCCCTGCCTCGCCTGCTCCCTGAGTACGCGAACGCGGCTAGGCTAGGTTAGGCTGGTTCGATATAGGCGGTGCCATGCCCCGGACGCCATCACTGGAGGTTCTGTCTGCTTGGAACCGCTGCCAAAGGCATCGCCCTTCGCAGGCATTACTCGGCTGCGTCCGGAAGCGGCCGAAACGGAGGTCACGAGCGTCCCCGACCACCGCGTGGCGGGCACAGACAACTGATGAATCCCAAAAGCGGGGCCCTTGCCGAGGTGGCCAGCGGCGCAGACCCCGCCTGATGGATGTCCGGGCGAAGCCCCGGCCTTCCTAGCTATCTGCAAGGAGCGCGACCATGTCCCCAACACCTGCGATCCGCCTGCATCCCAACGACGGCGTGGTGATTGCGCGGTCCACGTTGCTACCAGGTGCGCTGGTGGCCGCAGGAGTGGCAGCGGCGCAGCGCATTCCGGCCGGGCACAAGGTAGCCGTGCGGCCGATCGCGGTGGGCGAACCAGTGCGACGCTACGGGCAGATCATCGGCTTCGCCTCCGAGCCGATCGAGCCAGGGCAGCACGTGCATGTGCACAATTGCGAGATGGGCGGTTTCGCCAAGGATTATGCATTTGGGGTGGATGCGAAGCCGACCACGCCCGCCAATTCGCCAGCAGGCTTCATGGGCATACGCCGGCCGGATGGGCGCGTGGCAACGCGGAACTACATCGGCATCCTCACCAGCGTGAACTGCAGCGCGCATGTCGCCGGCCTGGTCGCCGACATGTTCCGGCGCAACCCGTTCACCGGCGATGATCCGCTGGCGGAATATCCGAACGTCGATGGTGTGGTCGCGCTGACGCACAAGACCGGCTGCGGCATGAGCGAGGGCGACGGACTGCGGCTGCTGCGGCGCACCCTCGCGGGCTACGCACGACATGCGAATTTCTCGCACATCGTCATGCTCGGGCTCGGCTGCGAGGTAAACCAGATTGGCGGGCTGATGGAGGAACAGCGCCTCGCTGGGCGGCTGAAAGCGATGGACATCCAGTCGATGGGCGGAACGCGCAAGACCGTCGCCGCCGGCGTCGACTTCGTGAAGGACGTGCTGGCGCAAGCGAACGCGGTGACGCGCGAGCGGGTGCCGGCGGGCGAACTGACGGTGGCACTGCAATGTGGCGGGTCCGACGGCTATTCCGGTGTCTCTGCCAATCCGGCGCTTGGCGCAGCGAGCGATCTGCTGGTGCAGCACGGTGGCACAGTAATCCTGTCGGAAACCCCGGAGACGTACGGCGCGGAGCACCTGCTGACGCGGCGCGCGGTGTCGCGCGAGGTCGGTGAGAAGCTGGTGGGTCTGATGCGCTGGTGGGAGGAATACACGAAGCGCGAGGGCGCGGAGATGAACGCCAATCCCTCGCCCGGCAACAAGGCCGGTGGACTGACGACGATTCTGGAGAAGTCGCTCGGCGCGATGGCGAAGGCGGGCTCGACCAATCTGGTGGATGTGGTGGGCTACGCGGAGCCGATCACTGCGAGGGGCTTCGTGTTCATGGACACCCCGGGCTACGACCCCGTTGCGGCGACGGGCCAGGTGGCGGGCGGTGCCAACTTGGTGTGCTTCACCACGGGCCGCGGCTCCGTGTTCGGCTGCAAGCCGGCGCCTTCCATCAAGCTGGCAACGAACTCGCCGATGTACCGGCGGATGGAAGAGGACATGGACGTCAACTGCGGAACGATCCTTGATGGCGACGAGACAGTGCAGGAATGCGGCCAGCGGATCTTCGAACTGATGCTGCGGGTGGCAAGCGGCGAACGGACCAAGAGCGAGACGTTCGATTTCGGCGCAGCCGAGTTCGCACCCTGGGTAATCGGCGCGACGATGTAGCAGATTGTTGATCGATCGGTGTCGAGCAGTGAGGATGCGGATGCTATGGCCGCGCGCCGCGTGACATCGACATGCACTGCGTCATAGCGGAACTCGATGCGGCCATCGTCGGAACGGGGGCAGGCGCTCGCATCCAGCAAGGCGTCCACGTCGGCGTGCGCGCTCTTGACGTCGCGTTCTGCGCGCCGCACCGCCTCGCGCAAGCTCTCGGGCGCTCGCCGGCCATGCTCTTCGGCAGTGCCCAACGGCGTGCGGATGGCCCAGGCATCACCCAACGGCCTCACATCGAGCGTCACGGTTCTGGTCAAGCCACGTCCTTATATCGGCCTTATATCGGCGAAATATCGACCAAGAACTCGACGACCGGGAGGTCGGGGCTGGCGAAGCGATCGGCACGTTCGCCTTCGTTGTAATGCACGTGTTCGCCGCAGCCTGGCGCGGCGGCGCCCATCCGCAGTCGCGGCTCGCCGGTTTGCTCAGTGAAGCTGCGGAGACCGATGGCGTCGAGCAGCGGTTCGTCGATGTTCGCCGCGTTCAGTCTGCGACCGCGCTGTCGCAAGGCGAGCCAGCGGTGCTTGAACGGTTGATCGAGCGTCTGGAAATCCGTCCTGGCGCAGGCAGACAGGTGCGCGACGCAAACTGGGTCGCGGCAGTGCGGGAGCAAGGCATCCAATGGCTGGTTACCTTCGGTGCCGCGGAATTCGCGCGCTTTGCCGACGTTATCGACATCGAGGTTGCGGTTTAGCCCGAGGTCCGTTCTCCCTCGCCCCGCGTGACTTCCGCCCGTCCCCGCGCTACGTCCTTGCCTTTCGCCCACAGCTTCAGGACACCAACTGACCGCCATGGCCAGCAGCAACGACATCCGCGCCACATTCCTCGACTACTTCGCCCGCAACGGGCACGCCGTGGTCGCGAGCTCGCCCCTGGTGCCGCGCAACGACCCGACGCTGTTGTTCACCAACGCGGGCATGGTGCAGTTCAAGAACGTCTTCACTGGCCAGGAAAAGCGCCCGTACGTGCGCGCCACCACGGCGCAGAAATGCGTGCGCGCCGGCGGCAAGCACAACGACCTGGACAACGTGGGATACACGGCACGGCATCACACGTTTTTCGAGATGCTCGGCAATTTCAGCTTCGGCGACTACTTCAAGGAAGCCGCGATCCCTTACGCCTGGGAACTGATCACCCGCGACTACGGGTTGCCGAAGCACAAGCTGCTGGTCACCGTCTATGCCGAGGACGACGATGCAGCAGCGATCTGGAAGAAAGTCAGCGGCCTCCCAGAGGACAAGATTATCCGCATCGCCACCGATGCCAATTTCTGGCGCATGGGTGAGACTGGCCCGTGCGGACCGTGCAGCGAAATATTCTACGACCACGGCTCTCACATTCCCGGCGGCCCGCCCGGCAGTCCGGACGAGGACGGCGACCGCTTCGTCGAGATCTGGAACTTGGTGTTCATGCAATTCGAGGAAGGTCCCCCCGGCCACCGGGTGAATCTGCCGCGGCCCAGCATCGACACCGGCATGGGGCTCGAACGGCTCGCCGCTATCCTGCAAGGCAAGCACGACAGCTACGACACGGACACATTCCGCGCCCTGATCCTCGCCAGCGCGGAGGCGACCGGTCAGGACCCGGACGGTCCGCATAAGGTCAGCCACCGCGTTATCGCCGACCACCTGCGCAGCACGGCCTTCCTGATCGCCGACGGCGTGCTGCCATCGAACGAGGGCCGCGGCTATGTGCTCCGCCGCATCATGCGCCGCGCCATGCGGCACGCGACGCTGCTGGGCGCCAAGGATCCGCTGATGTACCGCCTGGTGCCCGCGCTGGTTCGGCAGATGGGCGCCGCCTACCCGGAACTGGCGCGGGCCGAAGTGCTGATCGAGGAAACGCTGCAGCTCGAGGAGACCCGGTTCCGCGGCCTGCTCGAGCGCGGGTTGGGATTGCTGGCGGAAGAGACGGCTCGGCTCGGCGGCGGCCAGCCGCTGCCGGGTGCGGTGGCGTTCCGGCTATACGACACCTATGGCTTTCCGCTGGACCTGACGCAGGACGCGCTGCGTGAGGAAGGGCGGACGGTTGACCTCGCCGGATTTGAGGCGGCAATGGAGGAGCAGCGCGCAC
The DNA here is from genome assembly GCA_030039695.1 of Acetobacteraceae bacterium. The sequence goes on along the minus strand of JASHVB010000062.1, from coordinate 106 downwards.
GCGCGCGCGCGGCCTGGGCCGGCTCGGGCGAAGCGGCGACCGAGAACGTGTGGTTCGAGCTCAAGGAAAAGGTCGGGGGGACGGAGTTCCTCGGCTACAGCACAGA